>JAIRYF010000046.1 GCA_031267895.1 Candidatus Methanoplasma glyptotermitis | reverse complement strand
GTCCACGGTCTTCGGTGCGATTATGTCGATCAGTGCCTCCGGATCATCGCATTCGATCGTGACTTGCAGTGTCCCCAGAACGGTCTTCGGCTCTGTGAACGATACTTTTCCGACAGATGCAACCTGCTTGTTCAGATGCAGTACGATTTTATTCCCTCTCACACTTCTGAACATCATTGCTCTGGTACTGTCGAGTATCTTCTGTCTGCGTATCAGTTCGCGGAACATGTCTGCCGTTGCTGTGCCTTCCAGTCCGTGTTCTGCCGTTTCCAGCACGGCATCCGGGAATATACTCATTACTGCGCTCTTCACCTTCTCTTTATCCTCGCTGGGATACACAGGACATGACACCCGAACCGCGACCATAATGCCATGAGGCGTTGTGCGTATTTAACTCCCCCATACTCGTTCCGATACTGCGGCTGCACAGCCGCATCCGAGGCATGATCGCCTATTCCGGTCCCGGCATGCCTGTATGACGGAAGAATTGAAAGATTATTTAGCAAAGCATAACATTGGGGAACCCATGAGAACGGAGGTCCTGAATGCAGCAGCACGGAGGAATCTTTTCTTGTCCCCCGATGCTTTGGAGATGATACTGTCTAATTCGGATCCCCTGTCTTTCACAAACACCCTTCTAACATCAATGTCAGACAGCCTGATGTTCGTAGACAAGAAAGATGTGATGGAATTCATCGCCGGCGACTCCGCTGTCGCACCCGAAAGGAAGCCTATTGTTCCAAAGAACAAGAAACACTGCGACATATCGATTGTTCCTGGAACTGACGTGACCGGTGATTCTACATGCGAAGGTAAAATCGCAGATTTCGCTGCCTGCTTCAGGAACAGATTCCTCACACTCAAAAAGATGATCGAAAAGAGACGGGATTTCGGTGCATCTGTGCCGATATCCCGAGCCGTTACCCTAGGAAGAGAAACCCAGATAATCGGGATAATCTACGAGAAAAAGGAGACCAAGAACGGTCACACAACACTGTCGCTGGAAGATGATACGGGTATGTGTACCGTTCTGATCTCAAAAGATTCTCCGTGCTCCGCGGAAATATTCGTAAACGACGAGGTCATAGGAATATCAGGGAAACCTTCGTCCAGAGGAAACCTCTTCATTGCAGATAAGATCTTCAGACCGGACATCCCCGCGAATCATTCATGGGTGCCTTCGGATTCCTCGGCCTCCGTCGCATTCCTTTCCGACATACATGTCGGGAGTGCCACATTCCTTGAGAAAGAATGGAAAAAAATGATAAGATGGCTGAAGACCAACTCCTACGATATGGATCTGGACTATCTTGTGCTCCCGGGAGATGTCGTTGACGGAATAGGAATATTCCCCGGACAGGAAAATGAACTCAGCATTGCCGATATATACAAACAGTACGAGAAACTGGGAGAATATGTCAAAGAGATTCCTGATCACATTAAGATAATAGCGCAGCCCGGGAACCACGATGCCGTCAGATTAGCCGAACCGCAGCCGGCCCTCGGCGGAATATTCACCAAGAGTTTCGATTCAAATGTTATACTTGCAGGCAATCCCGTCAGCATGGAGGTGGAAGGAAGAACCATACTCTCATACCACGGCAAGAGCATCGACGACTGGATCTCAAGCGTGCAGCAGTTGACATATGACGATCCGATCAGTGTTATGAAAGAGATGCTGGTAAGACGCCACCTGTCGCCCATGTACGGAGGAAAGACAGCGATAGCACCCGAGAAGAAAGACTATCTCGTCATTGACAAGATACCCGATATATTCGTTTCCGGCCATGTGCACGGCGCAGGGAAAATGGACCACCGCGGCATAAAGATCATCAACGCATCCGCATGGCAGGATCAGACCGAATTTCAGAAGGCACACAATTTCAACCCAAATCCAGCCATAATGCCGATTGTCAACCTCGGCACAGGCATTACGCGAATGATAGACTTCACAAAATAAACCAAAGAGACTCATTCCGGAGATTGTATCACTCATACTCGGAATAGTATCCGTTATTGTATTCTTCGTAACAGAGGATATCAGTCTTCCGCCTGTTCTTGCGGATGTCTGGACTGTTCTTATGCTTATACTGATGTTTGCAACAATACTGCTTTTTTATTGTTCGCAGGTTGTATCGGCTCGTGCGATCCGCAGCCGTTCCGGGTTGGATGTCACCACCGATTGCGAGTACCATAAATGCCGGCTGTGTCAAAACTCTGCTTCGGGTGCGGCATGATCTCGCTCGGATTCCATGCACCTCTCCGAAACAAGTGCACAGAGAACCCTATGCCCTCAGAACTTCTGGATGCACAGCCCAACCAATATTGGGTTTTAAACGGTTTAGGTGTAGAGAAATACTCCGATAATAAGGACTAAACCGATGATGAACATCAAGTACGCTGTGATCCAGACGAACGTAAAAAGTCTTTTAAACTTCTTCGGATCGTCTTTTATGGAGTTCCAGCGTTCCTCGAATGATCTCACTCTGCGGCCTCTCCCTTCCTTTTCAGATGTTTGAGACGGGTCGTATTCTCTCTTTCCATCTCTTCCAGACGAAACTTTACGAACCTTTCCGACTCCTTGAGTTCCGGTATAATCTTGAACTCGAGGGCATTGACCCTCCTCTTGGTTTTCTCTATCTCATCCAGCAGCTTTTTCATGGTGGTTTCGACCTCAGCTGCGCGGACCAGAGTGTCAAGGAGTTTTTCGAAGGCCATGGCGGCCTCCTCAATGTATACCGAAGTTTCGATCACACCGTACCCTTTATCGACCATCTTAGTGTGGATGGAAGTGGCTTCCACTTTCGGAACCATCATTCCCATTATGCTCTTGCTGCCGAGTTTGACCTCCGGTTCCGTCTTGAGCGCATATGCCGCGCTCTTAACGGCGATCTCTCCTTCGACCGCACGGGCTATGGTTATCTTCTCCATCGCCGTGTCATAATCGGAAGAAACACCCTCGCGCATCTTCCTGGCCTTTTCTAAAACCTCAAAGAATTCAATGATGAGACCGTCTCTCTTCATTTTCATGATCTTGTATCCGCTCTGGGACAGCTTGATCCTTTTCTTGAGGTCCAGGAGGACCGAACGGTTTGGGGTGATGTCTTGGCTTCCCATGAGAATCACTTCTTCAGGTACTTTTCGATATACTTACGGTCAATCCTTGTCAGCTGATCGATGTCCAGTTCTCTCATGATCTCCCACGCAATGTCGAGCGTCCTCTCTATCGAGCGGTCTTCGTCGATACCCTGGCGAACTACACGGTCCTCAAAGAGGTACGCAAAGTCCAGAAGCTTCCTGTCCTTCGCCGACAGCGAGTCTTTGCCTACGATCGCCACCAGACCGCGGAGGTCCTTTCCCTCTGCGTACGAGGCGTACAGCTGATCGGAGACCGCTTTGTGGTCTTCGCGGGTCTTGCCGTTTCCGACACCGGAATTCATCAAACGACTGAGCGACGATGATACGTTTACCGGAGGATATATGCCGCTGCGGTGCAGCTCCCTTGACAGAACAATCTGCCCTTCTGTGATATATCCGGAAAGATCCGGGATCGGATGGGTTATGTCGTCACCGGGCATCGAAAGAATCGGAATCTGAGTGATCGATCCGTTCTTGTCTTTTATCCTGCCCGCACGCTCGTATAGCTGTGCGAGGTCGGTGTACATGTATCCCGGATAACCGCGTCTTCCCGGAACCTCTTCTCTTGCCGCACCCACCTGACGCAGTGCTTCGCAGTAGTTGGTTACATCGGTCATGATTACAAGAACCTGCATTCCGAGTTCGAATGCCATGTATTCCGCCGTCGTCAGACCGAGACGGGGCGTAACGATACGCTCGACGGCCGGATCGTCCGCGAGATTCAGGAAGACTACCGCATTCTTCAGTGCCCCTGTCCTCTCAAACTCCTTCATGAACATCTGCTTTTCTTCATTCGTTATGCCCAGCGCGATGAACACGACGGCAAACTCCTCGTTCTCTCCGAGGACCTTTGCCTGTCTTGCAATCTGAAGGGCAATCTCGTTATGGGGAAGACCCGATCCCGAGAATATCGGCAGTTTCTGCCCTCTCACGAGAGTGTTCATGCCGTCGATGGTCGAGATACCGGTCTGAATGAAATCTGCCGGACTGTCCCTCGCCCACGGGTTTATTGCCGCTCCGACAATATCCAGCTCCTGTTCCGGAACAATCTTGGCTCCTCCGTCCAGAGGATCCCCGGCCCCGGTGAGGACTCTTCCGAGCATGTCCCTGGAAACCGGCATCTTCATCGTATCACCCAGGAAACGTACGGACGCCTGCCTGTCAATACCCGAAGTACCTTCGAATATCTGGACAACCACAATATCATCGGATGTGTCCAGAACCTGACCTCTCTTCACGGATCCGTCGGAAAGTCTGACGCTGACTATCTCCTGATATCCGACGGGTTCGGTCTTCTTGACGAATACAAGAGGACCCGCTATCTGGGATATCGTCTTGTATTCTTTGGATACTTTCACTTTTGCCATCGTTCTCACGCTCCCAGTCCCGCGAACTGATCATCCATGTCCTTGGATACAGCCTCAAGTTCGGCATCAACGCTTTCCTCGTACTTTGCTTGATTGAACCTCTGCCTGACCGGGAGATATGCGATCTTATCGACCGATATTCCGGATGCGAGCGCATTGCCGGCGAGATCCGAATATTTTTTGATTAAAACCATCATCGTATACTGCCTGTTTATCGGACAGTAGGAATCGACCGGATGGTACGCGTTCTGCTGGAGATATATCTCACGGATCATTTTGGCGACCTCGAGAGTTATCTTCTGTTCATCAGGCAGAGAGTCCGATCCGACCATCTGCACGATCTCCTGCAGCTCTGCCTCCTTCTGAAGGACCTGCATCGCCCACGCTTTGAGTTCAGGGAAGTTTTCGGCTACATTCTTCTTGTACCAGCCGCTCAGTTGCTTGTCGTACATGGTGTACGATGTGAGCCAGTTGATAGTGGGGAAGTGCCTTCTCTCTCTCAGTTTGGTGTCGAGTGCCCAGAAAACACGCACGATACGCAGTGTATTCTGTGTAACCGGTTCGGACAGATCTCCTCCCGGAGGAGAAACCGCACCTATGACCGAGATGGATCCGGTTTCTCCGTTCAGTACCTTTGCGCGGCACGCGCGCTCGTAGAACTCGGAAAGGCGGCCTGCGAGGTATGCGGGGTATCCTTCCTCTCCGGGCATCTCTTCAAGCCTGGACGATATTTCACGCATTGCCTCTGCCCACCTTGAAGTGGAATCGGCCATCAGGGATACATCGTACCCCATGTCTCTGAAGTATTCAGCTATGGTTATGCCCGTGTACACGGACGCCTCTCTTGCCGCCACGGGCATATTGGATGTGTTAGCGATCAGAACGGTCCTGTTCATGAGGGACTCCCCGGTCGTCGGATCGACGAGTTCCGGGAACTCCGTAAGAACTTCTGTCATCTCGTTGCCGCGTTCGCCGCAGCCGATGTACACGACAATCTCCGCATTGGAATACTTTGCAAGGGACTGCTGCGTGACTGTCTTCCCGGTACCGAATGCACCGGGAATCGCCGCAGCCCCGCCCTTCGCGAGCGGGAACATCGTATCCAGAACTCTGAGTCCCGTAACCAGCGGAACATCCGGCTGGTATTTCTCCGAGACGGGTCTGGACACACGTACAGGCCACTTCTGCATCATGGTTACGTTTTGTCCGTCCACTTTCGCAATTATGTCCTCGACCGTATGTTCGCCTTGGGATATGTCTCCTATTTTCCCTTTTTTGAACGTCGGGGGAACCATGATCTTGTGGATCATTGGGCCTTCCATGACGGTACCTATTACCATTCCCGGACCGACTTCGTCGCCGTTTTTCACGGTGGGCTTGAAGTCCCACTCCTTCGCTCTGTCGAGTCCAGGTGCGGAAACACCGCGGAAGATAAAGTCTCCCATTTTGTCCCTGAGTACGGGAAGGGGTCTCTGTATTCCGTCGTAAACGGATGTCAGAAGCCCCGGACCGAGTTCCGCGACAAGAGGGAGCCCGGTATTCGTGACCGGCTCTCCGGGTTTGACACCCGAAGTATCCTCGTAAACCTGGATGATAGAATGATCGCCCACGATTTTGATGACCTCTCCCATCAGACCCTCGTTCCCCACATGCACGACATCGTACATCTTGGGGGTGATCCCGGTTGCTGTCACCACAGGACCCGCGACCCTATAGATTACACCTTCAGTGCTCATTTACTCATCCTCTGTTTTGTATAAATCAACGCCAATTGCTCTTTTGACCTTCTCACGAAGGTCGCTTTCGTCCCCGCCCACGGGTACGACCACGGGCTGTATGGAATCCATAATTTTTGCCCTGACATTGTACGGAAGGCCGCTGAGGTCCTCCGCATCGACCGCCAGGATACCGATGTTGGTATCGGACATGGCCTCTCCGATCACACTCTGGTAGTTGCTCCCGTCGGCCACAAACACGTGCTTGAGTCCGGCCAGTCTGAACCCCAGCACAAATTCTTCGTTGCCCACTACCGCTATTTCCATTATATCACCAATAATTCTTTGATTGTTTCTCTGTCCAATCCGCTTTCCGTGCCTCTGGCGATCATCCTGATATTTCTGACTTCATTCTCTTTGTGGATCATGTAGTCTATCACCGGGATGACTGACAGCGGGTACAGGTGCGAGAACTTCTTTGCTTTCTGTATCTCGTATTTCCTCAGGCCGGATACCGCATCCCTGAGATTGCCGGATTCCAGCGCATCTCTTATCCCTTCGTAGAACTCGAACTGGGATGCATCGGACAGGACAGATTCCGTGCTCTCTGCGTTCGCGAGCAGCGTAAGCTGCCTTCCGTCAATCCTTCTGCCTCCGGGGATGACGTACTTCATAACCTGCTCCCCGTATATCCCCTCGGCCTTGAGTTTAAGGATCGTCTCGAAGTTCTTCATGTCTATTTCCTCCCCGATATAGTCGAGGAACAGGCGCGAGGGTCTGGATGACGGATCAATGCTCTCGGTAAGTCTCTCGTAATGATTCTTATCCAGAAAATCTTCGATCTCCCCCAGATTTCCGCTCGCCTTGTAGGCGGCCAGTACATCCGCGGGGAAGTTTACATGCGTCATTCTTCCGAATTCCGCGATGATATCGTCATCAGTGTCCAGCGATATCAGTTTATCCAACGATTCGGCACCGAGGCTGCCGGCGGGCACAAGGTCTTCTCTGATGCCTTCGGCATCCAGGCCGTATGATTTTCCACGGAGTATAACCTTCAGGTTCCACACGTCCCATTTGTCGAGATACGCGGAAACCATGTCATAAAGTTCCCCTGTCGACGAGGTGAGGATGCTTCCAAACACTTTTGCCATGTTGAAATAGGTGGCGTGCTCCAGGAGACCGATGCCCGACATTCTCCCTGCCAGATCCGTCATCTCCTTGCCATAGCCGGTCTCGCTTATGTAGCGGGATATTTCCGGCACGGTCATCATCAGCATCTTGCTGTAATCTTCCTCGTTCATCAGGAGAGATTTTTTGGCCTTCACTCTTGCGACTGTATACGCATAGTTGCCTTTTTTTCCGTTGCGCCCGAACATGTGTCTCACCCGAACAGAATGTCGGACAAGGCCTTTATCTCGCGGTCCCAGATCGTCTGAAGCACGGTCCCGTACTGCATGTCTACCTCAATGGTACCGTCTTCGCTCTGCAGGATCAGACCCGCGCGTATCCCCGGGTCCTTTCCAACCGACTTGACACCCAGATCCTTTGCCGTGAAACCATCCCTCGGAGACATCAGTGCATTGGGTTTGTCGATGACGGTCTTCGCCGACTTTACCATTTTCCTGTACTGCTCCAGCCTGACGTTTTCCGGCGCGGATTCAAGATTGGCGAGTACCGTCTCGAACATCTGAGCCAATATTTCCTTCTTTTTGGACAGAACGATCTTCTTGCTTTCCAGCTCCGCGCTGGAAAGCTCCTGGCGCCTGAGACGTTCTATGGTCTCTCTGAGTCTGCCGTCCTCTTTCGCTCTCATGTCGGAGATCGCCGCATCTGTCTCGGCCAGGATAGCCCCGGCCTCGGCATCGGCCTGCGATTTAATCTCGTCAGCCTGCCTGTCGGCAGATGCCATGATCTCTTTCGTGACGTTATCTAGTGCCATATGAAGGCCTCAGACACTTACATCGCGAAGATTGCTATGATAGCTATGACAAGACCAAAGATGACGATGGTCTCGGGGATAACCATGAATATCATTGCTTTACCGAAAATACCCGGGTTCTCGGTTATGGCCCCTACTGCCGCTGCTCCCACATCCTTCTCTCCCATTCCCGCTCCGAGGCCTGTGAGTCCCACAGCGAGTCCTGCTCCGATCGCGATAAGTCCGCTTCCTACATCTCCTTCCATTGCCATTTTCATACCTCTTTGTCTATTTTTGTCTGTGTTAAAATCGTTTTAATACGTTTGACCTTCAGCGGCTTGTATTCTGTCCCGCCTCCTTCGAAGAACTTTGTCATCAGTTCCACGAACTGCAGCCTGAGAGCATGCAGTCCGGCGGAAAGGATTCCCAAAGTCCATACAGCCAGGTGCAGGAAAGCAAACAGAAGCAGTCCGATTACCAGTATAGGTATGCTCGGCCATACGACTGATTCGCTCATTCCCATTATCATTCCGAACACGATGTAGTTGAATGCCATGGCCATGCCTGCTTTGGACATGCCGATGGCCACCAAACGCGTGTACGACAGTATGTTACCAACCATTCCGGGAAGTTCCAATATCGCCATTATTCCGTCTGTTCTCGAGGCCACCGCCACACCTGTGGCAACCATCACAATCCCGATCACCAGAAGATACATCACTGTGCCTTCCAACGGGACGCTGTCGAACAGTACCTGAGTCAGTGCATAACAGAGCACGACCATTCCTGAAAACATAACGATCCAGCCGCCTTTCTCCATGAATGCATGCCTGCTGCCGTGCTGTCTCTTTACGTTCAGGTAGCCACACACGTATCCAAGCAGGAGGTGCACTATACCGATGTAGACGGACAGCTTAAGGAGCATGCTGACATGGCTGCCAAGTTTTGATATTCCGTGGCCGTCAACCATTATTCCTGTGAACCACTCCGGGAGGTGTATGCCAAGCAATCCCTCCCATGTCATATCCAGCGGCGGCTCCCAATGACCGATGAAATGCATTCCGAGTGCTTCTCCGAAGAAGAAGAACCCGAATACGAACGCCCATATGCCTCCGAAGAAAAGCACAGTGGCGATTGCACGCCAATCCTTGTGATGCGTAACTTTCAGGCCGTACGCGCCCAGAATTATGAACGGTATGGCATAGCCGCAGTCTCCTATCATAAACCCAAAGAACAGCGGAAGGAAAAACATCACCAGGATCGACGGATCGATTTCCTGATATTTCGGTGTCGCAACCAAGCTTGTAGCATACTCGAATTCCTTTGCGATTATCCCATTTTTGCTTTTGGTGGGCACCTTTTTGAATCTTTCCTCTGCTTTCTCTTCTTCGTGCATGTTCCTGCCGCGCGTCTCTTCGAATTCGACGTGGACATCGTTGCCCAGCCGGGATTCCAGCTCGGCCGTCACGGACTGAACCATGTTCATGGGCACCCATGCATCCATTATGTATGAATACTCCCCGACCGCGATCCTGAGCGGCACCTCGCCTTTCTCGATCTCGATTGACAGCTCTTCCTCCGATGCACGTAGGAATGTCCTGTGTTTTGTCTGAAGTGCTTCGACCTCCTTCTCGACGGATTCCAGTTTGTCACACAGATCCGCAACTTCCTTTTCGGTCTGTACAAGTGCCTCGGATACGGGGCCTTTTCCCTCCGGTACCTGGATTTCCGAAAATCCGTACTCGGAGAGTATCGATGCTGCTTTGTCTTTGTTCTCCGTCCTGACGAACACCGCTGCCGTTCCGCCCTCTTTTTTCCTGAAGGAAACGAATGACTCGGAATCAGCAAGCGACTTCAGTGCCTCGGACGGGTCTTCCTTTACCGTTCCCGCGATGACTGCCAGACTTCTGTATCCCGAGTAGAGTTCGAGGTCCACCGGTACAGCCATGAGGAATTCCAGGTTCTTTTTCCTGATATTCAGTTCGGCGATTCTCTGTTTGAGATCATTTTTAACGTCAAGTACCTTCAAAACCTCGGTCTCGGTGCTCTCAACGCTGCCTGATGCGATCTTGTTTTTTATTTCATCCACGGCGACCTTGGCCGTTTCGGTTGTCTCGGTTACTCCCAACTCTTTTTTCATCGCCCTGACTTTAAGAAGCCTCTCGGATGCTTTGGAATTCGCGGGCAACGGGGTCCCTACAGACATACCATCTGCGCCGGAGACATGATCAACCGGATGGAGTGCTCTTGTGCTGTAGAATGCCTCAATAGCCTCCTCTATGCGGGATTTTGTGCCCACAACCACGACCCTGCTCATCGATTCAGGAAGCGGCATCTATGGCCCTCTCAAACTCTTCGACCAAAAAATTATTCACTTCCTCTGTCTTCCCCGCCGAAGATTTTCCGATGGATTCAGCATCCTTCCTGCCTGCTGCGAGAAGTTCATTCCTTTTCTCATCAAGGGCCTTCTGCTCGGCTGCAACAGAGGATTCGTAACTGTCGCGCATGTCTGCCTCGGCTTCGCGAATCTTCTTTACAGATTCTCTGCGGGCTTCCGCCACGGCTGCTTTCTTATCCGCCTCGGCCTTTTTGACCTTGGCATCAGCCTCCGTTTCTGCCCTTTTTATCTCTGAAAGTATGTCAGTTCGGCTCAATTTAAACTCCCCGACCATCTGCCGACCCTGGTATCAAGTGAGTATATTTAAGCGTAATTGTCAGATTATTTTCTTCCAAACCTGACTCTGACATCCGGAAAAAGAGTGAAGTCTTTGAGCTATCCGTCAGGCAGCCAGCGTCCTGCAGAGGGATACTTCATGAGATATATGCTTCAGATAAGGATGACCGGGCCGGGATGCGGCGATGTGCGATCGGAGTCACGATACTGAAGGACGGATCATCCGATCTCAATGTGCTGTCCCGCAAACGTTCGGAAAATTTGTTCTGACCTCAAATACAGCGAAAATCGGACATTAAAATGCAGGTATTCGGAGACAGATACACATTCTCGGGTCAGTGTTCTCAGTCTTCGAAACAAATCGCACGTACTGTTATATTGGTTTCAGACAGCAGCTGTTTGGATAAATCATCAACATATCCGGTCTTGTAAACTACTTCTTTTATTCCCGAATTTATCAGGATTTTTGTGCACATCGAACACGGAAACGTGGTCGTGTATATCGTGGCATCTTTGACGCTGACACCGAAATAGGCCGCCTGGGCGACCGCATTCTGTTCCGCGTGCACTCCTCTGCATAATTCATGTCTTGTTCCGGACGGTATATTCAGCTGCTCTCGTATACATCCGAGTTCCTCGCAGTGACGCGTTCCCTTCGGAGATCCGTTGTACCCGGTGGAAAGTATGTGTTTATCTTTTACAATTACGGCTCCGACCCTTCTCCTCATGCATGTGGATCTCCGGGCAACCAATTCGGCCATACTCATAAAGTATTCATCATTGGATGGCCTGTCCATACTTATTGAATACGATTATTCCTATAATTGTTTTTAGGAACTATGCCTTTCCAAAAAGAATCCTTCTGAGGAGGAATCATATGTACGCATTATTTCGGTACGGCAGACAAAAACAAATGTTTTATTGATTTAGGATATTTAATTAATAATCGGGATGCATAACCCCGGATATGGAAAGAGACACCAAACATGCGATCATTGTGATTGTTGCCGCGGTGGTAATTATTGTTGCAGTTTTCGTCGGTATCTCAAAGGCTTCCGGGGTCAGTCCGCCTCAGACAGTGGTCGAATCCGGAAGTATGCAGCACGGTACAGAATCACAGATCGGTGTCATAGATGCCGGCGATATGGTTATACTCAGAGACAAAGACCAGAAGAGTATACAGTCTTTTGTTGACGGTTATAAAACCGGATACAGTATGTTCGGAAACTACGGGGACGTAATAATATACGATCGCGGTCCGAATTTCAATCCGGTGATACATCGAGCGATACTTTGGCTTGATTACAATGGAAACGGAACATGGAGTGCAGCAAGCCTGGAAGGCTATCCTGCAGAACTGTGGTCATGCACCGGCAGTTCTGATTATAGGAATCTATCGGGAATTCTGACTTTAAAAAATATTGATTATACGGGTTCTCTCAATGCAGAAATAAATTTAGATACACTCATCACAGGCAGTCAGAATGGCGGATATCTCACAAAAGGAGATAATAATCGCGGGTTTGACCAACCTTCTAATATACCCGGTATAAACGGACTTATCACATACGAAACAATAAAATCCGTTGCATGGGTAGAAATTCCATGGGCCGGAGCATTCAAAATGATTCTGAACGGAAAGACCGATGTTATCGACAGATGGGTACCCAATACGATACCTTGTATTGCAGCATCGGTGCTTATGTTTGTGTTTACCATGATGAGTATAAACTTTATTTTTGATTACAGATATTATCAGAAACATGAGAAACAGCTGCGTAAAGAAATGAACGCCCCCGCCCCTATATTTCCAGTGGAACACATGAAAAAATAAATCGCAGAACCAACGGCATATCACATTGACAGAGTAGTCTGTTTAATCGGTTTATGTTTTAGCAAAGGTTCAAAGAGTTCATCCTTCACAACAAAGTCGATAATATCCTTGTTAATATTGAGTTCTATCTCGCGCGTTCTTCCATTCCTTCCAAAGGATTTGACTCTTGCATGCACAATTCCCAACATATCCAATTCTGATATTAAATCGGCAACCCTTTTTTCCTTCAGGACTACACAGTTCAGCGCACTGCATATTTCTTTGTATACAGAATAAACATCTCCTGTTATGACAACCGTGCTCTTGCTTTCGTGATTTTTTATTATACTCATCAGAACTATTTTTGACTGAGCAGGTAATGTTTTTATAACTTCCACCACAGCATCCAACTCAATCTTGCTTCTTGCAGAATTGACATGCGCTTCTGTTATGATGCTGTCACCGTTTCTTTCGGCTATTTCTGCCGATACTTTAAGAAAATCCAATGCTCTTCTGGCGTCGCCTGAGATCTGAGCCGAAATTGCAGCACAGTAAGGAATAACATCATCTGCCAATACTCCGGGTTCAAAAGCAAATTCCGCTCTTTTTCTGAGTATATCCTGAAGCTGTTCCGGATTGTAGGGAGGAAAAACAACCTTTTCTTCTCCAAGTCTGCTCTTTATTCTGGGAGTAAGGAGTTCAGTAAATTTTGTATTATTAGTAACACCGATAATAGATATCTTTGATTCCTTAAGTATTTCATTCATTGTTGTCAGAAAATAGAAAATATCATCTCCATTTTTCTGAAGTATTCTGTCTATTTCATCAAGAACTATTATGAACACTTTGTTTTCTTTGTCTATGTAAAAAAGTATTGTCTCATATACTCTGTCAAGACTCCACCCTGTAAATGGTATCTTGCTGTTATGATCTGTTATTATTTGGTTTGATATGTTATATAAGATACCGTATGGATTATCAACTATCTCACAGTTTACATAAATAAAGCTGCAGTTCTTTTTCTCAGGATCCGCTTTCAGAAGTTCTTTTCCTATGTAATTGAGAACAGCTGTTTTTCCGGTTCCCGTTTTTCCGATTACAAGTATGTTGGAAGGTTTGTCTTTGTTAAGGGAAGGAGTTATTATTTCAACAATATTATTAATTTCTTTTTCTCGGTGAGGCAGCTGATCGGGTATGTATGTTGTCTGAAGAATATTTCTGTTTTTTATGAGAGTATTTCGTCTGTTTATTGACCTGTCAAATATTGATTCTCCCATTTCAGAATGTCTCCTTCGTGCGCCGGGATACATGGCCTGATGTTTGTTAAATAGTTTCTTCCTTTGATTTTTTTGGGTATTGTGATATTGTTTTATAGTACGGACTATGTACACCAAAATGGTCGTTTAACGCAAAGGAGAGATTCAATGAAAGGATGGCTGATTATAGGGGCATGCATAGCCGGTATAATTGCATTTATAGGACTTATATGGGCAATAGGAACATTCCTCTGAATGAACGAAACATTTTATAATTTTAATCTGTGACTTCATTTGCATTCTGAGAATAGTTCCACTGGAAATATAGGGGGGCGGGGGAAGCATCTGATATTCTGATATAATTGTAATTTTTATATTGAAATAGATAAAGAGAATAATATTTTTGTGAAAACCCCTGACAGATATTCACTGGCATGCATAGCAGTATCTCTGATGATAATGACTGTATTGTCCGCCGCTGGCGAGCCGGCAGAGAAAGACAATATCGGTGTAGTATACAGCATCGAAAAAACACAGAACGGTTACACATTTATGTTTGAAAATTACGACGGTAACGTAATGAAATGTTTCAGCAGAGCCGAACCGGATGAGTATATTGTCTGCAGTATAGACGGATCGATGTCGGATGATGACAGCATATTCTTTGTAAAATCAATGAAACCGATCTTTATCAGAACAGATTATATCATAAGTAAAGAATGACCGGGGCATGTACGTCGCGTTGGATGACACCGATTCTGTCAACGGCAACTGCACTACATTTCTTGCAACGGAAATAATATCCGAACTGTGCGAAGAAATGGATCTTATAGGCTATCCGAGGCTGGTCAGGCTGAATCCGGCAGTCCCATGGAAGACAAGGGGAAACGGATCTCTTGTAATGAAATTCGGAAAAGGAAAAGGCAAAAAAACATACACAGGAAACATCGCCGGCAGGGATATATTCTGCTATGAGAAGGCTGCTTCTTATGAACCGGATGAAAAAGTGATAATCAACAGAATAATTCCCCTGATTAAAGAGAACAGCGAACCGGATGCGAACCCAGGATTGGTGGTCAGCAGAAGAAAACCGTCGCAGTCTCTGTATTGGAAAGGAGTCCGAACAATATTAGACAGAAATATAGCTGAAAATGAGATCAGAAGGATCGGTGCTTTTGTGTACGAAATGGGGAATGGCCGCGGGATAATAGGTGCAGTATGTGGCATGGCTTGGAGGCCCGGAGACAGCACGCTGGAACTTCTGACATACAGACCCCGGGACAGATGGGGAACCGAACGGATATTCGAACCTCTTTCGATAATGAAGGCGGATGCATCGTTGCCGTCTACATTCAACAACTGGGAGGAGAGAACGCAGAAGATTGCCATGGTTCCCGCAACACCGTGTCCTATTATGTACGGTCTGCGGGGAGACAGCGGTGCCGATCTCATAAACGGAAAAAATATCATAAAAACAGAGCCGCTTGACAGATGGGTTATATTTCTTACGAATCAGGGAACCGATGATCATATTATATACAATTCAAAAGAGCGTGTACCGAATCAATCTTACTACGTTGAGGGAAAAGTGACAGGCAGCAGGCGCATAGCGGGAGGCCATGTGTTTACAGATATTCTGACGAAGCATGGATCGGTTACCGTCGGAGCATACGAACCGTCCAAAGAGTTTCGGTATCTTTTCGATAATCTCTGCAATGGAGATATTATCGGCGCTATGGGCGAGATGAGAGCCGAACCCAGAACACTGAATGCAGAGAAGGTAAGGGTAATAAGCGTCGCAGACAGGTACGCGAAGGTCTCGAATCCGCTGTGTACGGGTTGCGGCAGGACGATGGAGTCCGTGGGCAGAGACAAAGGATACCGATGCAGAAAATGCCACACTTTCTCTGCGGAGCCCAAGAGAATCGGATCCATGAGGTGGGTAAGAGAGGGATGGTACGAACCGCCCGCCGCGGCACGCAGACATTTATCAAAACCCCTTAAAAGGATGGGGTTGGAACAGCCGGTTGAATTCGTCAATAAACGTATGTGAACGCCGACACCAATATATACTGAAGCTTCCAGTTATGCCCGTTATAACGAATGAGGTATGCAGATGGAAGATGTTGTCATAGTCAGTGCGGCGAGGACCGCAATAGGAAAGTACGGTAAGGGACTCAGCGGTATCAAAGCGACGGAACTCGGCGCGGCAGCGATAGGCGAGGCGGTGAAACGGGCAGGTCTTGTTTCGGCAGACATAGAGGAATGTATCATGGGAAATGTTCTGTCAACAGGTCTCGGACAGAACCCTGCGAGACAGTCAGCCATCGGAGCGGGACTTCCCGTCGAGATAGGATCATACACAGTGAACGATGTCTGCGGTTCGGGACTGAAAGCGGTCATGAACGCGGCAGATGCCGTAAAGGCAGGGGAGTACAGCGTGATTGCCGCGGGCGGTATGGAGAGCATGAGCAATGTTCCGTATTATCTGGACGGTGCCAGATTCGGATTCAAGATGAATGATCAGATCATAACCGATACGATGGTGCACGACGGTCTGTGGGATATCTTCAACAACCAGCACATGGGATTTACCGGAGAAATCGTTGCGGAAAGATTCGGCATAACAAGAGATGACGCAGACCGGCTGTCAGCCGACAGCCACAGGAAGGCTGCGGCTGCACAATCGGCAGGCAAATTCAAAAAAGAGATCGTGCCGTACACAATAAAGTCAAAGAAAGGAGATACGGTATTCGAAACCGACGAGGGACTGAGAGCAGACACAACCCTCGAAACCCTGGCCGGTCTCAGACCGGCGTTCAAGAAGGACGGCGTGGTGACGGCCGGCAACTCCTCGCAGCTCAGCGACGGAGCGTCGGCGGTTGTGGTGACATCAAGATCGTGGGCGGAGGAGCACGGCGTAAAACCTGTGGCGAGCATCGTCGCATACGGCGAAAGAGGCGTGGCACCGGAACTGATCATGGAAGCCCCTATACCGACCACGGAACACGTTCTCAAAAAGGCCGGCATGACGATCGACGACATAGATCTTTTTGAGCACAACGAAGCGTTTGCAACGGCGTCGTGTGCAGTCAAAAAAGCTCTGAAAGTTCCGGACGAGAAGTTCAACGTGAACGGCGGGGCGGTGGCACTCGGACATCCGATAGGATGTTCCGGATCGCGTGTCCTCACCACGCTGATATATGCACTCCGCGACCGCGGCAAAGAGACGGGTCTATGCACCCTGTGCCTCGGCGGAGGAAATGCTGTGACGATGATTGTCCGCAGAGAGTGAGTTCAGGTACGCGCGGTTTTCGGTTTTGCAGCCGGGACCCCGCGGGGCACCGGGAGCGGTATCACGGACCCAGGAGATCGATGGGTATCACCGAGATGCCGTCGGGTCTTGTGTAAGCCGCTCCCCCGGATGCCGTCAGTATGGCCAAAAAAGACGGACCTGTTTTTTTCCCTGGCCTGTCTGTATTTTCGGAAATTTTCTTTTTCAGGCGCAGAAGGTTCGATGCAGCTCTGCCAAATTGAAAACTGCCTAATTTGACTTCCGCCGCCCCCCATCTCCCATCTCCAGATTCGATGACTGCATCGACTTCAAGTCCGTTTTCGTCACGATAGTAGGATACTTTTCCACGGAATGTGTCGGCATAAACACACAGGTCGCGATAGCAGAGCGATTCGAAAAGAAGTCCTGCGGTGTTGGGATCGTCCAGAAGCATATCGGAGTCCATTTCCAATGCCGCGGCGGCAAGGGACGGGTCCGTAAGATGTCTCTTCGGTGTCGAACGTATGCTGGCCTTGGAACGCACCGACGGCCTCCATGCGCCCTGTTCTTCAAGAACGAATATGCGCCTCAGAGCGTCCATATATTTGCTGACGGTTGCGGGAGATATCTTCCCGCCGGCCTCGGAAATATCTTCGGCGATCGTAGCGATGCTTGTCGGGGATGAGACGTTCCTCGCCAAAGATCGGATAAGGCGTGAAACGCTGTCGGGGTGTGCTCTGACGATCTGTGCCCTTGCCATGTCTGAGTTCGCTACGGCACTGAGATATTCTCTCGGCACAAGGAAAGGGTCAGTGTCTCTGTCCCAAACAGACGAAGGCCATCCGCCTCTGCAGATCAATTCCGTTACCTTGGCAAAATCTATTTCCGAGGGCACAGGGGTATCTATCTCCGAATCGAACAGACCCCTGAGCGAAATAATGCCGGAACTGTCGCCGGACTCGTACAGAGACAGCGGACGCATCCTTATCCTGGCAAATCTGCCCGTCCCGGTATGTGATGTCGCCCTCAGCGGGGGAACCGAAGAACCCGTGAATATGTACATATTTTTACGTCCGCTTCGGTCTATCCGTTCTCTGGCAACATCCCAAAGACCGGGTGCATCCTGCCACTCGTCAATGAGTCTGGGATGTTCCCCGTCCAAAACCGATTCGGGCATAAGCATCGCTTTTTGTCTGACAGATTCGGTGCCTATCGATATCTGCGATGCGGAGTGACGGATACCTGTCCAGGACTTGCCGCACCATTTCGGTCCCGTAATCAATACTCCTCCGAATGATTTCATCGTTTCTTCGATCAGTGCATCGATTGCTCTGGGATGGTACATCTCTCGAATGCTGATGTCTGTCAATCCAACAGCCATGATATCCTGGCATAGTATGGATTACGAATAATTAATATTTTTGGGATTTTTATTTGATGATTTTTGGGATTTTTATTTGATGATTTTAAGGAAATTGCATCTTCGGGGTTCCAAAAATATCGAATCGGAGGTGTGGGCATACGCTTGCTTTACGCCCGCGGCGTACGGACATCTCCGGCATTTCGGTGTGTTGCTCTTTTCCGGCATCGACAGCAAACATATTATGGGTTCCCACCGATTAGAGTCAGGGGGAGCGCAACGGAACTGAAGAATATTCTTGACAGCATCGAAAGGTCCAGGGACAGCATGATAAACGTGATGTCCGAGATGATACGCATTCCTGCGATTGCTCCGATAAACGGCGGGACCGGAGAGACAAAGCGGGCAGATATGCTCGAAAGATATCTGGAAGGCTACGACAGCGTGATCAGAGTTGACTCAAGGGATGATCACGACCCCGGCGTGATGAGGCCGAATATTCTTGCCAGGAAGAACGGGAAGGAGAAAGGTACGGTCTGGATCGTTGCGCATATGGACACGGTGCCGGCCGGGAATCTCGAAGATTGGGAAACCGATCCCTTTGAACCCGTCGTAAAAGACGGAAAGATATACGGACGGGGCACAGAGGACAATGGCCAGGCCATAATATCGTCGATGTTCGCTTCGAAATTCATTCCGAAAGAGGCTCTGTCGAAAAGGTCGGTTGGCATAGCATACGTTGCGGATGAAGAAACCACCAGCAGGATGGGGATAGAATATCTGATCAAAAGGGGATATTTTTCGGATGACGATGTGTTCATAGTTCCCGACTGGGGGACCCCAGAAGGAGATCTGATCGACGTTGCCGAGAAAAACCTGCTGTGGCTGCAGTTCAGCGTGACCGGAAAATCGACTCACGGATCGACACCTGAGAAGGGAATAAACGCATTCAAAGCCGGAACCGGGTTCCTGACAGATCTGATCGCGGAGTTTGGGAAGGAGTTTCCCCGGGAAGACTGCATGTTCCGCCCCGGTGTATCCACCTTCGAGCCGACGAAGTGTGCCGGCACGGTCATGAATGTGAATACTATACCGGGGAACTTTGAGTTCTCCATGGATATAAGGGCACTCCCCGAATACAGATTGGACGATATCGTTGCCGTCGCGGAGCGCGTCGCAGAAAAACATGAAAAAAAGACAGGCGCCAGGATAGACATCCGCGAGTTGCAGAGACACGATTCGGGCAGGATCTCGTCAACCCGGGGTGCTGTTTTTGATTCCCTTATCGATTCCATCGAATCGGTCACGGGTGTCAGACCGAAGCCTGCGGGCATCGGCGGAGCGACATGCGCGAATTTCTTCAGGAAGGAAGGTTATGACGCATATGTCTGGGAATGCGGAGGAGGAACGCTTCACGGCCCCAACGAGTATGTGATGATTGACAACATGGTAACGGACGCAAAGGTATTCGCGTCTATGTTTTACAAACTCTGCGTGGGATAACGTCATTCTTCGAAAAGACGGTTGAGCATCCAGTCAGAATCGAAGACCTGCAGATCGTCGTATCCCTGACCGTCCGATACGAAAGCTATCGGTTTGCCTATGGTGTGCGCTATGGAGAGTGCCGCACCGCCCTTCGCGTCGGTGTCTATTTTAGTCAGTATTATTGCATCTATGCCGATCGCGGCATCGAAAACTTTTGCCTGTTCTATGGCATCGTTCCCCGCGAGAGCATCCCCTACGAAAATCTTCAGCGCAGGCTTTGAGACCCTGACTATTTTCTTCATCTCGTTGATGAGGTTGTTGTTGGTCTGCATGCGGCCTGCTGTGTCCAGAAGAACGGCATCTTTTCTTTTTGATTTGGCATGTTCTATGGCATCGAATGCCACCGCCGATGGGTCCGCATCCTGACCCTGCTTGACGATCTTGACTCCGAGCCTCTCGGCGTGGATGCTCAGCTGCTCTATTGCCCCTGCTCTGAATGTATCGCAGGCAGCGATGACCGTGCTTTTTCCGGTATCCGAGAGTCTTTTTGCTATCTTGGCAATGGCCGTAGTCTTTCCGGTCCCGTTTATCCCGACGAACATTATCACGGCCGGTTTTGGCTGTTTTTCCATCCATTCGTCAAAGTCGAACTCGTTGACCTTCAGGACATCTTTCACAGCCTCTTTCACAGCCGTCTCGACTACCTCTTCCAAAGTATACTGCCTTCCGTATTTTTTGTTGATGAGGTTATCCCTCACTCCTAGAATTATGTCCTGCGTCACGAGATAGGCAACATCTGATTCCAAAAGGACCAGTTCAAGCTCGTCCAGCAGATCGTCGAGAGGATCGTCTTTGATCTTCTTTCCGGAATCCCCAACCATCATGTCCACCGACGGACCCTTCACCGGATCCGCCTTCTTCCGTTTGTCGAGTTTCAGCTGTTCCTTTCTGGAAGCCGGTTTCTCGCCCTCGGCTGACTTATGGGCGGGAACGCTGTTCTCCGCGCCGGACTGTTTGGGGACATATTTTTCGAAATCGGGGTCTGCGCTCTCTGCCGGCGCATCGTCCGGGGTGTTTTTGTAGATCTTCTCCGGATCCAGTGAAGACGACTTACCGAAAACGTTCTTAAGCTTGGATTTCAGAGATTCAAACATACAGACATCACTTTTTCGGCAACTGTCTGCTTTGGTACTCGTTCTGTATCGCTGCGGTCAGGTCGGCGGCAGCCTTTTCGATTTCTCCGAGAGCACCCACCGCGTGCCTGAGGGCTTCCGCAATCTCGTTGCCGCCGGTCTCCGCGAATGATATTGCCTTGTCAAGATTTTTCTCGACAGATAATCTGCTGCCGATACCGACTATCGCTTTCCTCCTGCCCGTGACTTTTGCGGGTATGAATGACGATGCCCCGACCGGGATGAGTATTTCGTCGCCCTCCTTCGCATCGGCCAGTGCTTTGAATGATTCGCGCGCTCTGACGGCGTCTTCCAAAGAAGCCTGAAGGAATCTGATCTGTCTGTTCAGAGCCTCCAGTTGGGCGTTGTATGTCTCAAGGACCGCCATTGCCTGACGAAGCTCGTCGTCTTCCATTTTCATGCCCCGATTTCGTACTTTACGATCTGGTTTGTAATCTGGTCGAGAGAGAGTTCTGTCACCTCTGCGATGTCGATCTCCCATCTCTTGAGTCTGTGTTTGCTGCCGAGAGTTGACAATACCCTCTCCCTGACCGCTTCCTCCGTCTCTGCGGAGACCTCCATGGAGAAAGACTGTCTCTTCCTCGGGTCAGCGTATGAACCTACCACACGGAATGCTTTCATGATACTCGGCAGTTGTATTAAATTAATAAAGCTTTAGGTGTGGGTGTCCTGTTGCACAGCTGTTCCCGACTGCGGCAATCGTTCAGAACCGGAATCCTGTTGATGATCAGAGATGCAGATTGCATCATGTCCGATTTTTACGGATTGTCAATGCAGAACGCCCCGTTCTCAAAACGGCCGTCAAGTACATGGTCAATATCCATCGGATGGATTGCGGGCACATCCGATTCAGCGAAATCTTTGACATTTCTTGTGACTATGATGTCTGCCCCCGATTTTTTTGCTGAACCCGAAATTAAACAATTCTCAAAATCATCCACATCATGAGACAAAGCTTCCAAGACATCTGCCCCGTCAACGCCCGAGAATGAGAAGACGAATGCGAATTTATTCAGAACATCTCTCGCTGCGTCCGCTCCCAGAAGCCTTTCTGTGATGTAGAATATGTCCTTGGCCGATGTCGCCGTCATAATCCCCTCTAATTTCTTATCCGCTGCGAGATCTAGCACATGTTTGGAATGCGCATAGAACGGCTCTCGGCACTGCACAAAATCGATGAATACATTGGTATCTATCATTGCTTTCATATCTCGTTCAGCCTCTCTTTTAGAAGTTCTTCGGTATCTCCGTCGTACTTTAGTATCCCGTCAATGGAATCAAGGACCCTTTTTCTTTCCTCCACTGATCCAGACAGGCGGAATTCAGGTCTTCCGTGTCTCGTGATGTATATCGTATCCGTCTTTGCTAATTCCAGATATTTCCCGAAATTATTCTTGAATTCTGTCGCGGTCACAAACATGATGTCCAATCATAATAGTTATTAATATTTGTATTTATGGATATTTATTTAAAATATTTTAGCTATTAATTTTAATTCTTTCATCTAATTGCAGATACGGACTCCCGATGCTGCTGTTTCTTTTCTCTGTGTATCGGAATCCGCTGCAAAAAAACAAGAATTGTGTGCTGATGCGTATTAAAATCGCTGCCTGATGAGATGTTTCCGGATCGCGGGATCACTGTCTGACCGCAAAACTCAACTGTCAAATTATCAGAAGAATGAAATTTCAAGGCAACTGTCGAGGTCAGGATCCATTGTTTCAGTCTCCGCTCGGATGATGGCCTTAACAGGCCGATATAACTTTTGCAATCTTTTTGGTATAGCTTTTGCAATCTTCTTCGAATTGCAATCAGGCGACTGACGATTATTTTCGAAGGTGATGGGGATCTCAGCACGTCCGAAAAGGGCTGTGTACAGACTATACCCGGACGGAGGTGTTCAAATCAGCCGTGACGGATGGCACACAGGCACGTCTCATCCCGTTTAGATGACAATCCGGAAATCGGGCGTAGGTATGATTTCAGGGACAGGAAGCGTTTCCTGATGATTCTGATATTTGATTTCTCAGGAAATGATCCCCGGGACCCGCAGTCAGTTCAGTACGTCCGACATATCGTATACTATGCCCTTCTTCTGCAAAACGACCCATTTTGCGGCCATGACTGCCCCGCCCACGAAGATCTCTCTCGAATGAGCCTGATGGTGCAGTTCGATACGCTCGGAGTTACCCACGAACATCACGGTATGGTCGCCGATGATATCTCCGCCTCTGACCGCATGTATCCCGATCTCCCTTCCGCGCGGGCAGACACCTTCTCGCCCGAAGACGAATTCTCTGCCGCCCATCTCTTTGCTGATTATCTCGGCTGCGGTCATAGCGGTTCCGCTGGGTGCGTCCTTCTTCTGATTATGGTGGGCCTCGATGATCTCCACATCGTAGTCGTCGCCGAGGTACTTGGCTGCATCTTTTATGAGCTTGAAGAAGACTCCGACACCGATGGAATAATTGGATGATATTACGGCTGCTACATTATTTTTTATTACAGCCTCAGTGATGTTCGTCTTCTGCTCTGCCGTCAGTCCCGTGGTCCCAATGATGAGGTTGACTCCGGCAGCGGCAGCGGCGGGCGCGTTCGCAGCAGTCGCAGAAGCTATCGTGAAATCGACGAGGACATCGGTTTTTGTCTCCCTGAGAACGGACTGCAGGTCTTTCGAATCCGAGACGGGGACATTCAGCTTCCCCGCGCCGATGGCCTCGCCCACATCCTTTCCTACGTTGACAAGATCAAAAGCCGCCGACAGTGCGACACCCTCCGTGGCCAGGAGCCGCCGGATGATCAGAGCACCCATTTTGCCGCAGGCACCGACGAGTGCGACCCTGGTTTTGCTCATCAGAATACCTCCTTCTCCGATCTTCCGTCCGAGCCGTATCCGAGACGGGGGAACGAAGCGATTGTGCGGTGCGATTTGGGGATGCGCTCTGTATTCATAGTAAATCGGGGTGCAATCCGAACAGGGATATTTAACGAATGGCACAGAGCAGGCGGAATGGATTACAAGGTACGAGTACCTCTTTTGAACCCGAGCTCGACATTTCCCAGCGGAAGCTGTGTATCGGTCAGATTATGTAAGTGTCAAACTTGGGTCAAAACATTAACTGTCAAACTCGGGTTAATATCAAACCCAGAAACAGAAAACTCTGAACATACAGTATATTACTCTGCTTTTTTATAGATATATTTGGTATAAATTACTAAGCAAATAGTACAAAGTACAAGTGGCATCACCATAAGAATTACCAATGCTGTGCTGATTGTATTATCTCCATCCGTGCCGCTGATCGCATTAGACTGCATCAACAAAAGAAATCCAACGACAACAAATGAAAACAGAGAAACAGAAAGCACCAAAATCAGTTTTCTGCAATTCATCTCAAAACACAACCCACCATATGGATGAAATAAGTATCACACCTACGCAAAACGTCGCAATACTTCTTTTTTAACCTTTTTTGAATAATACTCAATATTGCAATGTTCTTTATCATTATCCATTTCTTGAAGATTGTATACTGGGAGAAGAACCGCCAGCGTAACACCCATTATAACGAACGTGGATATGATAACAAAGATATACATCTCGGCAATTTTCGGATCAAAAAACAGGTAGTACATTGCCACAGCAAATATAAACAACGCCGTCAACACAACTATTCCGTCACACAATACGGCTTGATTGTCGGCAAACTGATTTCCGTAGCGAGGGGCGATACTCAAGTTAATTTTTTTAGATATGCTCACTAGCTGCCCCTCACTGTTTTTTGTTTATTTAAGAATCGAAACGGCTCCCGCAAGCGAATCCCATGATCCGACGGTAGCACATGCCATCAAATCCATTCCTGCTTTTTCGGATGCTACAACTGTAGTTGCCTTTACTGCCGCCACTCCAGCAAGTACTGCGCCAACTCCTGTTGAAACAATCGCCACTACGGTGAGGACTGTGCCAACATTTTTCAATGTATCGTTGTTCGTATACGCTCCGACCGCAGTGCATACCCATGCAGCGACAGATATCACTGCGCTCCACGGCCATCCTCCATCATCTCCATTATCTTTTCACAATCATTCTGTCTTAGGAGCCGAATCAACGCGACGCACCTCTTACTTGAATCTTTCCAAGACTATCTTCAACATTGTCATCCATGCAGTCAATTGTGAGCATCTCTTCTTTGTACAGCTCCGGGAGGCCAGAGTAATAATTAATGTTTTCAAGAGAGTATCCCGCTTTTTCATATAGCCTCTGCAACACACTATTGTTTTTGCACACATCCAAAATCCCATGCTCAATGTAGTCAGACAATGCGTGGTTCATGACATTTCCGAATGACACCGGCACATAGGGGGACAGCAAAATATCCCCATATGCATTGATACATAGTATTTTTGAACGTTTTCCTGAACCAAGGTAAAACAAATGCTGGGTAGCATCTCCCCATTCAATCTCCATCCGTCCTTTCTTTGTTTTCCTCGTCAAGTCAAGCGACAGTTGTAGGTACTCCTCTGTGCTTAGGTAATAGCTGCCAATCATTTTTGCCCGACCCAGTACCATTATAGGTTGCATCCTCAACAGCGTGACTCCTATTTCATTGAGTTGATCTATCAGCTTGGGTATGCACCCTATATTTTTCTTCGTCGGTGTGCATGCTACACCCACCTGTACGCCTGCATTAATGAGATTGCATATGGCACTAATTGCGGAGTCATATGCGTTCGCGCTGTCGCGCAACCAATTGTGCGCAACACGATCCCCGTCCAAACTTATTTGGACATTGTATACGCCCACTTTCTTCAAGGTCTCTGCGCAAGCGGAATCCAGCAAAATACCATTTGATGTGAGGTTTACTGTACTCGCCCCTCTTCTCATCGTCTCCACCATTCTGAAAACGATCTCTTTTCTGAGAAGTGGCTCGCCACCACACAAACAGACTGACGATGCTGGAGTATCAAGCACCTGTTCAGCGACAGCCTCTAAGCCAGCATCCGAAAGCTCCGGGCGGAAAAAAGCATCGCCACTATAATTGAAGCAATGTCTACATCGCAAGTTGCACTGACGTGTGACATCCACAGATATCGTCAACGTTGAATCCATACAAACACGTCAGCATGAGCTGTTCTTGTTGACGTATACGGCTGCACCAGCCACTAACACAACAGCGGCAACAGCAGTAGTTTCCATCGCGACTACCCCTTGGACGACTGCGGCGATTGTGTAAAATATGCCCGCTGCCACTAAAACCGGGAACACAAACACCGATGGCGCTTCGTCGACAATCTCACTCACTATTTTTGGTGATTCATACTTCATAGCAATTCTTCCACTGGATGTACTGTGGAACACATATATATATATATATATATATATATATATAAATATCGATGAAATCATTACTACTATGCATATGCTAGCTAACCCATACAATGTCACTCCGCGCCTTGCTTTCGAAGATGTTATGCACTGCGAGGTTGCGTACGTCAAAAAAACGATAACATATCAAGTGCAGGTCAACGATGGACTGGTCATAAGAACTCGATATCGAGGGATGCTGGAGACATTCCTCAATGGGACCGCGACGTTTATTTTAAAGAGAATAGCAGAACGGAGCAGTGTTATTGACACACTTGTAGAGGGCGTTATGGAAGAATATGGCGTGAAAGACAGGTTGCATGTCGAAATTGATGTTGTTGATTGCATCAGTGAGCTGTGGAAACTCGCGATAATCCGATGGGTTTCAAGCAGCCCGTTCCAACTGAAAAAGGAACTACCTGACGGCGGGACAATTTTCAGAGTCACGCATGACACGGTGAGGGAAATATTGGCTCTTTCGAAAGGGTGTTCAAAGTATACCAACCCTGTCATCGGCAAAATAAACCAAGAATCGTTGACTGCTTGGCTACTAGGGTTGGTACCTATTTACGCTCATTCTGAACGAGGGTGTATCAAACAGGTAATTGCCCTGACGGAGACGGATATTAGTGGCATTATGTTTATTTATTCTCTGGAAAAAAACCACGATTCCTTGATTCGGTACATACTAGAGAATAACTCAGGGATCAAAATGATTACTGCACAGGTTCCAATGATGGACTGTGATTCCACAGATGTTATTTTGGGCTGTGGGCTATGTCTTTGCGGTCGACTAAGAAATGAAATTGAAAGCGGGGACGTGTTGTTCTATGCTCTATAAGGGAAGAAGAAAGGTCGCACTCCTTTTGTGCATGTTATGGGCGATTCTGCCCATCGTCACGATTACACATCACGGAACAGCAAACGGGGAGAGCCTTTTGTTTATCGTGCTGATTATCAGCGGAATTACCCAAATACTTGGTGTCGCGATCTATCTCGGGCATTACGAAATAATGACTGGTTTCAGCACAATGAGTGAGGAAGAGAGGGGACAATTTGATCTCAAAAAGGTAACATCGTTTACAGGGATGACCTTTTCCCTGCTGGCACACATTGTATTCTTTACCACGCTCTTCTCTCTTTCGTTGATTGATGTTGTTGGTGCAACGATTCTGATGGCCTTTATGTATATAGGAACAATGATTGTCGCGTTTATGTATCTTGGCTTAAACACAAAATTCAAACTGTAACACTTTGGGTGTGAAATCATGTATGATGGGAAATAAGTATGTTGCGCAGTACGCATGCATAAGAAAGTCTCTTAGCAATCACCATATTTTCATGGCTCTCCGGGAAATCGTGTGGAAATGAGAATCTGATTTAACTGTTCGAAGCTATTCGGAAGTATGCCGGAACGTAAAGCCGCGGACGTGTTCACAACGGTGTTGAACGTCACCTCTGCGATTGTTGATAACTAGATTTTTTGAAGTTTGATACCTGGCTATGCTTTTGATTCGATTCTCTTTTGAACCTGACTTCGACAGTTGCCTTGAAATTTCATTCTTCTGATAATTTGACAGTTGAGTTTTGCGGTCAGACAGTGATCCCGCGATCCGGAAACATCTCATCAGGCAGCGATTTTAACATGCATCAGCACACAATTCTTGTTTTTTTGCAACAGATCCTGATACACAGAGAAAAGAAACAGCAGTATAAGGAGTCCTTATCCGGAAAACAGCTGCTGTAACAACACAGAGAGACGCAGCTGTCAAATTCTTTTCGGAAATAAACACGAATTATTTTCCAACCTGACCTCGACAGTTGATTTCGTTATTAGGAAAATCTGCCCAATCATAAAATAGCGACCTGTGAGTTTCGAGTTAACCACAACCGGAAGAAACACAGGTCGATTGCAGATATGGTTCAACGGGGATAAAAAATCTTCATTGAGATAGCTCACACACCTGTTACTTCTTTCGAATCGCGGTGCCCGTAGGGAGGTAAAGAAAAATGAGATTGGCGATAGGAGTGGATGTCCATTCCAAGAAGAGCACCGCCCATGCCGTTTATGCCGGTATGGGGAATGCGCCCAAGAGGCACCAGAACTTTGTTGACTCTTTCAACAAGGAGTTCCTGAGTTTCCATTCAACATTCGAAGGTATGGGGCACTTGGTCGAATTCCTGGGAAGCAATGAATATGAGATACTGATCGAGAACAGCACCAAAAGTCATGAGATCTATTGGATACTGACGAATCTGGGCTGCAAGGTGACCGTAGCGTTCGCTGCCGACCTTTATCGTATAACCAAGTCTGTAAAGAAGACAGATAAGAACGACTCCGTGGAACTTGCGGGTTACATGCGCAGGAGGATGAACGGCGAGAGGGAGTTCGCTGAATGTTATATCCCGTCTCCGGAGTGGATGATAAGGAGGGAAATGTGCAGGGCGTATCTTTCAGACGGAGAGCATCTCGCCGACCTGAAGAGAAGGATCCGATCGCATCTTTCGCTGCACGGTTTAAAATTGAGCAGAGAATATTCGGACACAGCGAGTCCGAAGGCCAGAGAGGAGATGGATAAGTTCGATGACCCCTATCTGGTCATCCTCTGCAGTGATGCGGAGGCAACAATAAAACGCAGAGTCCGAACAAAGAGAGTGATCGAGGATATGTTCAGGGATGACCGCAATTACAATCTCATCCTCACGATACCTGGATTTGCGACCGTATCTGCGACGTATATCTCGGCCCAGATCTCGGATTTTTCGAGATTTTCATCCAAGGAACAATTCGCCGCATATTTTGGAGTGGTCCCGAAGATGCATGCGTCAGCGGATTCCAATCCGAGATGTTCGACCACCCACAGAGGGGATGAGGATATGAGGAAACTGTTGTTCATGTGCATACAGGTGCATATCAGATGGGTCGAAAACTCTGTTCCGACGAAAATGTTCGTTCGGTTGAAGGCCGGAGGCAAACCGCACAAGGAAGCATTGACCGCAGCAGTCAGGAAGATGCTGACGGTCATATACTCCATGCTGAGGACAGGGTGTGTGTATTCTGAGGATCAGGGGACATCGGCTTTGGCGGAGACATTGAGGAAAGAAATCACGGAATGAGCACACATGCGCAACGGCATATGCGGACACCGGATGCTGAAGTGACGTCGTGTCAAATTTGTCCACCACACGGTCGGACGTTGCAAAAATTGACGCAGTAGGCATTCGTGCGGTCGGAGCAGAACGGATCTCTTTGATGATCGAAGAATAAAGTGACCCGTCCGGTATGAACTGAGCACACAGTGCGGAACGATGTTTGACAGCGTTCATGCGGATACAGGATAGCTGATGCTATGCAAAGGTTTATGTCAAAACCATGGATAGCGGAGTAAGTCGCTATTTTATGATGGAATAATTTGACAGTTGATGTTCGGGAGAGCTTACGCTGCCCCATCGGAGAAAGGTGAGAGCGTTTTGATCCCGTTTCCAGTGTCTGCGGGGGCTGAAAGCCCCCTCCGGACGCAGAAAACACAGCCATAACGTAGGTCGGAAAGACTCTCCCTGCAGCGGAAGCTTTCCTGTCAAATTGTTGCCGGTGAATCGTTTAAGGTGACTGATCCTTCTATCTGCCAAACCTAGGTTCTTATGCCCCGTGCACAAAACCAATAATTAATAAGCACATTATAGTTAAAACGAATCCGGATCCCCACGTGAACATAATGCTGCCTTTAACGGATTTCAATTTGGATCCGTCCTCGAATTTTTCAGTCTGGGTTATCCAATTCCATTTACCTAACCTAAGCATAATATCGAAAACACCACCTGAAATAATTACAGCGAATGAAGCGAATACGGCCACCCACAAGAAAAATGAAATGGTGCTGAGAATGGTGGAAATAAGTACAATTGCAACGCAGGCAATCAGAAACCCTATCACATACTTTTCATTATTTTCCATTCCCGGCACCTTAATATTTTTATTTTTTCGCATCAATGATTGTCGAAACAACTCCAGTGAGGTTTGACGCAGAACCGAGAGTTGCTTCTACCGCAAGCGAATAGCCAGCATTGGTTATTGCAGTGGTTGAAGCAGATGTGGCCAGAGTGTTCAATGCCAATCCCACACCAATTCCTGTAGATGCAATACCTATCGCTGTTGTAATCATGCCCACAGTCTTCATCGTATCATTATTCGTAATGACCCCAGCTATAGTTATTGCAAGACCCACGCCTGCAATTATTGCAGACCAAATCCATCCGCCATCATATTCCATTTCCTCTTCAGACAGTTCCACATACCTTTTCGGCATTTTCATTTCGTAATTGCTTACGTTTGCAAACATATTATCGCTATTCAGCTGTTTCTTGCAACAGCCGATGGA
>JAIRYF010000058.1 GCA_031267895.1 Candidatus Methanoplasma glyptotermitis | reverse complement strand
TCCGCGGCAACGATCATGTCCCTGCCGCATAACATCTCTGTGATATATCTCAGGATTCTGTCCATCATGTCCGTTTTCATTCTCTTGGAGAACTTTACAAGCGTGGAATGGTTTGGTATGCGTCCTTTCTATATCTTCAGCGAAGACAGCATTCCGCATAATTCCCGATAAGAAACATCCAGATATTGTTTCAGCACCAACAGCGATATCTTCAGATGATCGTCACAGACGGTTGCTCCGAACCGAGGAATATCTCGGAACCCCCAATCCCTCCGGCACCATATCCGTTACTTTGATAATGTGCCCTATCCTATCCCGTTCGGAGGATGACCTCCTTCTGCGCATGCTATTCCCATCCCGGGGATCCTCTCCTCGATTGATTGGCTGTCCCCATGGGAGCGAAATGCCGGAAGGAGTTAACCTTTACCGACGGTTTCACCAGAGCCGGCAACATGGTTCTTTTTTGAAGACTGTGGATTTCATGTAGGTGGGTGCTGGTACCCGGGCTTTGGTGAGACCCTCAGATAAAAGTTAATCTCTCCTGTCCATTTCACTCCCACGGCCGTCTGCTCCGAAACAAGTGACCGGCCCAGGATGGGATTAGTGTGCACAGGAGGAGATCTTCCTCAAGACGGGATAGGATAGCCCATGTTATTAGGATAACGTCCGTGGTATTGGACGGACTGGGTGTTCCGAGGTATTCCTCGGAATTCTCCAACTGGTTGTATGACGATCATCTGAAGATGTCGCTGTTGGTGCTGAAACAATATCTGGATGTTTCTTATCGGGAATTATGCGGAATGCTGTCTTCGCTGAAGATATGGAAAGGTCAGACACCGAACCATTTCACACTTGTGAAGTTCTCGAAACGATTGGAAACGGATGTTCTGGGTATCTATGCGGCAGTGAAGATATTTATTTTGGATGAGGACATAAGGCAGATTGTACCAAAGGATGTCAGAGACATGGATGAAAAACTGGGACTGTTCGTATACAGCGATCAGAATGACCAGGACAGGCTCCTGGGGATCAGGAAGAAGAGAGGCAGAAACCGAAGATTTCGGATGTCTCTCCGTAAGCTTATATCCAACTTTACCAGTTAGAGTCGTAGCTGTAGTAATTTTTGCCCATAATCTGAGGAATATTCGGTAGAAAACTGTCTGTCTTGGTGTCGGAGGCATTTAGATGGACAGAGATTGATGTGTCCCAATGACTCGAAACACGCGCCGAAAATGCGGACCGCATGCAAATTGCAAATGGGCCATGAAAGCTGGATCAAATTCTAGACCAAATGTTAAACCAGAACATGTCGAACAGCCGTTTGCGGGAGAGTGGATGCGCGCCTGCAAACGTTATATATTAAATAGGGCATGCGAAACCCAATGTCACTAGTTGTGTCCTACATACCATTGGTTGTCGTTGGCATTCTGGCCTTCGGCTTCGCACCCTTGGCGTGGCTGATTTCCAGGTTCATAAGACCGAGTAAGCCTACGCAGTGGATGGAGAATACATACGAATGCGGTTCCGAGCCGATTGGGGATGCCCACGTACAGTTCAGATTTCAGTACTACGCTTTTGCGATAATTTTCGTAGTCTTTGATCTGGTCGCTACGTTCCTCATGGTATGGTCCGTCGCCTATTCCGGTCTTTCGACCATGGCCACCGTATGGATGCTTCTCTTCCTGAGCATACTGATCCTCGGAGTCGCATATGCGCTCAAAAAGGAGGAAACCGTATGGATATGAGCCTGTACCCCCACGCTGTAGCCATGAGTAAAGACGAATTCATGGCATGGTCGTCTGCTATGATCAATGACCTGCTGAGCGCAGGTACTAAGAAGACTGTGGACAAGCTCACAGGACCTATCTGGTCCTGGGCAATGAGAAACTCTATACACCCTCTGCACTGGGGATTGGCATGCTGCGCCCTCGAGATGGCTGCCGCTTCTGCACCCAGATTCGATGCCGAAAGATATGGTATGATATACAGGTCTTCTCCGAGACAGACCGATGTATTGCTGGTCAACGGATGGATATCCAAAAAGATACGTCCGGACCTGAGGCGCCTGTATGAGCAGATACCCAACCCCAAGTGGGTTGTGGCAATGGGGGAGTGCGCCATTTCGGGAGGACCTTGGTACGATTCGTACAACACGGTTCAGGGTCTGGATCAGATTATCCCGGTGGACATATACATACCCGGATGTCCGGCGAGGCCGGATGCGATGATAGATGGGTTCATGCTTCTCCAGAAGAAGATAGACGACTACTTCAGAAGAGGAGTATTCATGGAGGACTGAAGGTGACGGAAGAAACATACCAGAAGCCGTCTGTTCGAGAGATACAGGAACTCCTTGAGAAGAAATTCTCCGGCAAGGTCAGGGTGACAGGGACCGAAGAGAGACGGGTCTGCGCGAATGTAGACAGAGACTGCATACACGATGTCTGTGCATATATACACGGCAGCCTGACCTTCGAACACGCGACCTCGGTCATGGGTAACGATATGATCGATCACATGGAAGTGATCTACCATCTTTCTAACTATTTTAACGGAGTCATAGTAGAATTAACTGCCGAACTCCCTGCCGATGATCTCCGTATATGGTCTGTAGCCGATATATGGGCAGGAGCCAACTGGCACGAGAGGGAGACCTATGAGCTGTTCGGAATTATATTCGACGGACATCCCAAGCTCAAGAGACTCCTCACGCCGGATACGTACGAATTCTACCCGTTCAGGAAATCATATAAACTCAGGGGGAAGGAATGATGTCCAAAGATGTTGCAGACATTAAATCGGAGGCCTCCCCGATCGATACAGACAAGATGTGGGTAATCATGGGTCCTCAGCACCCGTTCTCCCATGGACTTTGGACACTCAAAGCCCAGCTTGACGGAGAAATAGTGACAGATGCGGAACCGATCATCGGTTACCTGCACAGGGGCTGGGAGAAAGAGTGCGAGAACAGAACATATCCGAAGATCATACCGATGGCGGACCGTCTCTGTTACGCCGCGTCAATGACATACACGCATCTGTACTGCATGACGGTGGAGAAGGCATTGGGCATTGACGTACCCGATAAGGCAAAGTACATGAGGATAATGGCGGACGAGGTCTGCCGTATACAGTCGCACCTGATGTGGCTTGCGGCAGTCGGGACCGATCTGGGCAACCTGACTGTGTTCCTCTGGGCGATGAGGGAGAGGGAGTTCTTCATGGATATCAACGTGAGGCTTTGCGGTGCGAGAATGACCACAAACTTCCCGCGTATCGGCGGAGTGAGGAACGATGTCGATGAAGAGTTCATGATGTACGCCGCGAGATGCGTGGACCGTTTCGAGAAGGCAGTGTGGGATATAATCTCGCTGATCGATGATTCGTCGACGTTTGTTTCTAGGATGAGGGGGACGGGGTATCTGACCAGGGAGGCATGCGCCAACCTCGGGATCACCGGACCCGCCATGAGGGGAACCGGCGTAGACTTTGACATACGCCGCGACGATCCGTATGACAATTATGACAAAGTGGACTTCGATGTGCCCGTGCTCAAGGACGGGGACTCCTACGCAAGATACATGGTCAGGATCGAAGAGCTGTTCCAGTCGTGCAAAATAATAAAGCAGACGCTGCAGAAGATCAAGGCAATAGGAAAGAACGCCCCGTACAGGTTCAAAGTTCCGTCCAAAGTTCCGGCCGGAAGAGCATTCACCAGACTGGAAGACCCGCGCGGCGAGTCTGCGATGTATCTGGTGTCCGACGGGACAGATAAGCCGTACAGACTCAAGGTGCGCAGCCCCATATTTGTCAATGTATCGGCGTCCAAACCGCTGGTGCAGGGAAGCAGAATCGCCGATGTACCGGTCATCATGGCCATGATAGATATGTGTCTGGGAGAGACCGACAGGTGATAAGATGACATACAGCAGTATTTTGGATTGGATCCAGTTCGGCGACGTGATGTCGAATCCGTTCTACCCCTATCAGACATATAACCTTCCGTTTGACATCGGGTACAAGCTGTGGGAGATCATAGGAGGCCTTATTGCATGGCTGATAAATCTCATATTCCCCGGCAACGGGGTCTCGACATGGCTGATATCTCCGGAGGTTTCCAACATGTTCGCTCTGGTGCTGTTCATGGTCATAATATTCGCAGTCGCTTTTGTGGTGACGCTTATATCTCTGTGGATGGAGCGTAAGGTCCTCGGAAGGATCATGGACAGAAGAGGCACCATGGTCGGACTGAAAGGATTCATGCAGTGCATAGCCGACGGTCTTAAGACGTTCATGAAGGAGAACACGATCCCCAAAAAGGTCGACAAGATGACCTATATGTGGACGGTATCTCTCATAATCGGCACATCTGTGCTGATTGCATGCATGGTCCCTCTCTCCCCGAGGTGGTTCGTCGTCAATTACGGGACAGGGCTGCTTGTGATAATGGCACTGTTCGCGCTGGCACCGTTTTTCATCCTTGTTTCCGGATGGGCGCAGAACAACAAGTACTCGCTCATTGGAGGCATGAGAGCGGCCGAACTCATGATCTCGTACGAAGTGCCGATGCTCATAATGATAGCAACGACCTGTCTGCTGGCGGGCAGTTTCAATATAAATGATATTGTTAACATGCAGTCAGACACAGTCTGGTTCTTCATACCTCAGATATTCGGTTTCATTACTTTCATATTCTGTGCGACTGCGGAGGCTGAACGTGTACCGTTCGATATCGCGGAAGCGGAAGCGGAACTCGTGGAAGGGTGGCAGACCGAGTATGCAGGAATGAAATGGGGGCTTATCATGCTGGCGGATTACATGAGAGGATATGTCTCATGTGCTATGGTAGTCATAATGTATCTGGGAGGATGGCTCATACCCTTCGTGTCCGAAGGTGTTAACGGCTGGATTCCGGAGATTGTGTTCCTGCTGAAGGTCTGGTTCGTGTTCTTCATAATGATTGTTCTGAGAGGAGCCCTCGCGCGTGTGAGAACGGACCAGATAGTCAATATCGGATGGAAGGTATTCATGCCGCTGTCGGTAGTGAACTTTGCGGTCGTGCTGCTGCTTAAGGTCGGAGGTGTGTTCTGATGGCCGAGAAAAAGTACTTGGAGAAATATCCGAGGAGTCCGGCAAGGACGCTGTGGGTCCTCAAGCCGGTAGGCAAGGTACTCAGGATGCTGGGAAAGACGGTAATTCACAGACCGGTCACCATTCTGTATCCGTACGAAAAGATGTGGATGCCGGAGAACTACCGCGGACGTCCCGGACTCAGATTCGACAGATGCGTGGCGTGCGGAATGTGCGTGAAGATGTGTCCGACGGCGTGCATAAAGCTTGTCGACACCGAAAATGACTCGGGAGAGAAAGTAAGAAGGCCGCAGGTCAACATCGGAAGGTGTGCGATGTGCGGGTACTGTGCGGAATACTGTCCGGTTGATGCCATGACAGTGACTCCTGAGTTCGAGCTTGCCGAATATACGAGAGAGGACCTCATATACGGTCCGAAGAGATTGGTCTACGAAGGCATAACCGAGAAGATGGAGATCCATCTTGAGGAGACCCTTATGTCCGATGTGGAGAACGGGAACTTCGAAAGGAGAATATCTCCGTTCATGACGGACAGGCCGGTGCTTGAGGCAGCCAAGTGCATAAGCTGCAAGAAATGCGAGAAGGTGTGTCCCGTGAAGGCCGTCACTATGGTCGAACACGGAGTGAACGAAAAGGGCAGACCGATACTCTACCCGGAGTTCAACGACGACACCTGCATATGCTGTATGAATTGCGTGGAGGACTGTCCGAAGGATGCCCTTCACATAAATGAGGTGCTATAATGGGATTCCTGGACAGTTTATGGAATGTCTTCGGTGACATTTGGGGCGGATTCTGCAATGTGATGGGATACCTGTGGGTAAACTCTGATCTTGTGGCGTTCGTGGTATTAGCGGCCATAGCCGTGGCCGCGTGCGTGTATGTGGTCACGGCGAAAGAGGTTGTGCACAGTGCGTTCTACCTGGCCCTCGTTTTCGTGTGCGTGGGGGTCACATACTTCTTCCTTGAGGCAGAGTTCATAGGTGTGATCCAGATGCTGGTGTATGTGGGTGCGATAACCATACTGTTTGCATTCAGCATCATGCTGACAAGAAGATACATAATGCGCGCGGAGGGTGATTCGGATGAGTAAGAAGATAGTGATGGGCGTATGTGTGTCGGCTCTTCTGCTGACTGTGCTTGCGGCATCGGTCCTGATAACAGATTGGGATGAGCATGCCGTCAGCGACTCTCCGGAGAGCATAGATTTCACCGGAAGTGTCGATGAGAACGGCGACATCAATCAGAATTCGCTCAACTACGCGCTGTTCGAAAAATACGGCCCGCTGCTGCTTATACTGGCAGTACTGATGTTCGGTGCCATGATAGGCGGTGTCTGCATAGCGAGAGAGGAGGCGGAGCACGATGATTCCGATTGAAGTTTATCTTATATTTGCGGCTGTGCTCTTTGCGATAGGAGCATACGGCGTTGTCGTGAAAAACAATACGATTGTTGTCCTGATGTGCATAGAGCTTATGCTCAATGCCGCCAACATTAATTTTATCGTATTTTCCGCATTTACGGCAGATGTGCTGGGACAGGTGTTTGTCATAATGTCGATATCCGTTGCCGCGGCGGAGGTTGCGGTAGGAATAGCGATACTGCTCAATGCGTACAAGGCAAGGAAGACGATCGAGGCCGACAGCCTCACATCAATGAGGTGGTAAGATGTTCGTAGAATACACTTGGCTGATCCCGCTGGTCCCAATGCTCTGTTTTGTGATAGTCGGGTTCTTCGGAAAGAAGATGCCCGAAGGCGGAGGCCACGTAGCGATATTCGGTGCATTGTTTGCGTTTGCAGTATCGGTACTCGTGGCATACGAGTTCTTCACATCTGCGGCATATTCCGCTCCGGGGTATGTGACAGCACAGATTGCGTGGTTCTCGATAGGGGACTTCGGCATAAATGTTGGATACTACATCGACAGCCTCTCGTGTCTTATGATGCTGTTCGCATCGTTTATATCGACGCTGATTTTCGTCTACTCCATAGGGTACATGCACGGAGAAGGTGTCAAAAAGAGGAGATATTACGCCGAAGTCTCTCTGTTCCTCACCGGAATGCTCGGACTTGCAGTCTCGAGCAACTTCCTTGAGATGTTCGTATTCTGGGAAGTAATGGGTCTGTGTTCATATCTCCTCATAGGATTTTGGAGTTTCACCCACCCCAGCGGCGACGATGCCGCGGATAATGCTGCATCGGCGGCAAAGAAAGCTTTCCTGGTGACCAGACTGGGAGATGTATGTCTGATGGGAGGACTGTTCATCCTGCTTTATGCATTCGGCAGTCTCGACTATTTGACGGTTTTCGACACCGCCGCAATGGCTGCGGTCGATCCGAACATGGTCCTGCTAGCAAGCCTCCTGATATTCGGAGGGGTGATCGGAAAGAGCGCGCAGTTCCCGCTTTTGGATTGGCTTCCGGATGCTATGGCCGGCCCCACGACCGTATCCGCGCTGATACACGCGGCGACGATGGTCAAAGCCGGAGTGTATCTGGTCGCAAGATGCTTCCCTCTGTTCACGCAGAACCCGGAGCTGATGCTCTTTGTGGGCATCATCGGGGGAATAACGGCGTTCTTCGCCGCAACTATGGCGCTCAACAATATGAATATAAAAAAGGTGCTGGCGTACTCCACCCTGTCTCAGCTGGGATACATGTTCCTGGCACTTGGCGCGGGCGGGTATATGATGGCACTCGGAATACAGTCTGGGGACACCCATCTGATCGCAGCCGGAGCGGTAGGTTACACCGCAGGATGCCTGCACATGGCGAACCATGCGTTCTTCAAAGCACTGCTGTTCCTTGGTTCCGGATCGGTGATACATTCCGCCGGAACGGAAGACATGCGGGAGATGGGAGGCCTTCACAAGAAGATGAAAATAACATCGGTCACGATGCTTATAGGTTCTCTGTCGATCGCCGGTTTCCCGCTGTTCAGCGGATTCTGGTCCAAAGAATTGGTACTGGAGACTGCCATGCACGCCGGAAGCTACGGCGTGGAGGGATATCTGTTCACTGCGATGTGGGTGCTTGCCGTTGTTACGGCGTTCATGACGGCGTTCTACATGTTCCGCATGTGGTTCATGACGTTCAAAGGCAAGCCGGGGCACGGAACCGAGCATTGTCACGGAGAGTCTCCGAAGAGCATGACGGTCCCGCTGATCATACTCTCGGTTTTCGCGGCTGCGGTCGGCTGCATGATACTGTTCGGATTTGATGAGTACATCACTACAGGAATCAACGCCGCCGGACAGTTCCAGGTAGGCTCGGGGCACGGACACGGAATGACAGGCTGGCTGGAAGATATCTTCATGAGCGCGTATACGTACCTTACGGTAGCACTTGTTCTGATTGCAATAGGTATTGCATATCTTATGTACAGCAGGAAGTCCGTCGATCCGGGGAAAATCAACAGGAACGGCAATTCCCTGATATACAGGGCACTGTCAAACAGATGGTGGTTCCCGCAGCTTTATAACCAGATCGGCTGGAAGCTTGGGTACGGCGTTGCCAAAGGAGTGGAGTTTGTGGACAGACAGGTAATCGATGGAACCGTCAACGCGCTGTCATCGGCGGTCGTCGGGAGCGGAGAATCTCTCAGCAAAACGCAGACCGGCAATGTGCGTGACTATGCAGCGGTGGTAATGGCCGGAATTGTGGCTCTTTTCATCCTGACGGTTGTTCTGTTCTACTTAATGGGAGGTGCTTAAATTGTTCTTTGAATTTCCGTTTGAGATACCTTATCTCCTGACTCTTTTGCTGGTCGTGCCGCTCACAGGAGCGGTTGTTACGCTGGCAATGGGAGGAAAAAGGCAGAAGTACGCGAAATATTCCGCAGGAGTTTTCTCAGGCATAACAATGCTGCTGTCTCTTGTCCTGCTGTTTACACCGGATCTCTCAGTGTACAACGAGAGTTATCCGTGGATAGATACCGCGGGTCTCAGGATGTCGTACATACTGACGGTCGACGGTCTGAGCATACTGATGGTATTCCTTACGGGTCTTCTGGTATTCCTGTCGACGGTGTTCTCGGCGCGCGAAAAGGACAGGCCCAACTGTTTCTTCGCACTCATGCTGGCAATGGAGGTTGGACTTATGGGAGTATACACTTCGGCGGATTACTTCCTGTTCTACATAATGTGGGAAGTCACTCTTATACCGATGTATTTCATGATATCGTGGTTCGGAGGACCCAGAAGACATTACGCAGCCATAAAGTTCTTCATATACACGCACGTGGCGAGCCTTGTCATGCTGATCGGGATCTTTGCGCTCGTGTTCGGAGCGGCGGGCGGCGGCATTGCGGACTTCTCCTTCGAGGCGGTACTTGCAGGAAGCGTGGCATTCGGAAGTACGTTCCAGATGCTGGTGTTCGGGTTGCTGTTCTTCGGATTTGCGGTCAAGATGCCTATAGTGCCCTTCCATACATGGCTGCCGGATGCACATGTCGAAGCACCTACCGCAGGGTCGGTCCTGCTGGCCGGTGTCATGCTTAAGATGGGTTCGTACGGTATCATAAGGGTATGTCTGGAGGTTCTGCCCGAAGGCGCACAGTATTGGCAGCCGATCATGATATTCATAGGTGTACTGGCCATGATATACGGTGCGTATGCGTGTATAGCGCAGAAAGACCTTAAGAAAATGGTTGCATTCTCTTCCATAAGCCATATGGGTATGGTTATGATCAGCATGGCATGCCTGTCCTCGACGGGAATAGAGTTTGCGATATTCCAGATGTTCGCTCACGGTCTGATATCCGCGGTACTGTTCATGGTCTGCGGAATGGCAGGCCACAGCATCGGAACGAGAGAAATACCTCTCCTAGGGGGCATTGCGGGAAAAATGCCCGTGTTTGCGGCGTTCATGATGTTTGGATTCATGGCATCCCTCGGACTTCCGGGTCTCGTGGGATTCTGGGCAGAGTTCGGTATAATTTTCTCGTTCTACGATTATTCTGTGTCGGCAGATATGATCTGGCTGATCGCATTCTGTCTTATTTCTCTGCTGCTGACCGCCGGATACTATCTGTGGGCGATGCAGAGGACGCTGTTCGGAAGACTCACCGACAGAATAGATCTCTCGCACATACATGATGTGAGCAGGCCCGAAGCTATAGCACTCGGAGCCATATGTGCGCTTATAGCACTGTATGGTCTCTGGCCGGATCTTGCCCTCGGTTTCGTGGATGGATATGCTTCTTCTCTTGCGGCATCGCTGGGGGTGATATGAGATGATATTCGACAGTTCGGTAGTAACGGCAATTTTCGGACAGTTCGCTCCCTTGGCACCGATGATCGTGCTGATAATAGGTGCGTTAATCCTGCCCGCCGTGTTCTTCTCAACGAAGAGGAGAGAGGCTGTGACAGCCGTTTCGATGGCAGTCATCGCAGTATCTCTTTTGTTCAATATTCTCATGATGGTTGACGGTTATCAGGGAGAGTATGCGGGCCTGTTTTCGTACGATGCGTTTGCGGGCATTATGATACTTCTGTTCCAAGTGGTGATATTCCTTGCCGCTCTGGTATCCGTATCCAGCTCGGAGACGACAAGAATGCACTACGGTGCATACAACTCCCTGCTGCTTGCGGCATCGGTGGGCATGATGTTTGTTGCGACGGCGAGTGATCTGATAACGATCTTTCTCGGTGTCGAGCTGGCAAGCATAATGTCCTACGTGCTCGTAGCGATGAAGAGAAGCGACCCGAGAGCCGCAGAAGCCGCAGTCAAGTACGTAATCATCGGAGGGCTGTCTACAGCCCTGACACTGTACGGCCTCTCGATGCTTTACGGTGTTGCCGGGACAACAAACATAGCGGATATTGCGGCATCGCTTTCGACACAGGAATTCAGCTGGGCATTCGGAATCGCAATGATCACGATGATCGCCGGCTATGGTTTCAAGGTCGCGGCGGTACCGTTCCACATGTGGGCACCCGATGTGTACGAGGGAGCGGCGACACCTGTCTCCATGTTCCTCGGAACGGGTTCCAAGAAGGTAGGGTTCGTCGCGCTGTTCAAGGTATTTCTGGTTATATTCGTCGCGGCAAACGCGACGGCATCGTTCGCAACCGAAGAGATACAGTATGTGTTTGCCGTGATAGCGGCCATAACGATGACTGTCGGAAACGTTGTTGCCATATCTCAGAATAATATCAAGAGAATGCTGGCATACTCCAGTATCGCACAGGCGGGTTACATTCTCATTGTAATGGCGGTGATGACAGAGTATGCACTCGCATCCGGTATGTTCCACATGTTCACGCATGTGTTCATGAAAGGAGGAGCATTCCTTGTCGTGGGCGCACTGATAACGGTGGGCATAGGTGAGAAGATATCTGACTACAGAGGCCTGGCCAAAAGGGCACCGCTGATCGCTCTTGCAATGGCGGTGTTCCTGTTTGCTTTGGCGGGCATACCTCCGTTGGCCGGATTCACATCTAAGGTGTTCCTGTTCTCATCGGCGATATACGATAACGGTGTGATGACCCAGTGGATATGGCTTGCATTTATTGCCATATTGAACTCTGCAATATCTCTGTATTACTACATGAGAGTTGTGAAGGCTATGTTCATAGATAGGGGGGAAACATCGGAGAGAATCAAGATACCCAGAACATTTGCGGCGGCGGTTGCGATCTGTTTTGTGTTTGTGTGTGTACTCGGAGTATTCCCGCAGCTTATCATGGACTTCTGTGCGGATGCGGCGTCGGTACTGTTCGGTTAAACTACTTATCTACTTACTTTATTTTTCTTTCTCGGCAGCCCCAATCGCTGTGTTTATCGGCGGTCGGCGGCTTGTCAGGCGGAAACCGCATCGTGGAGCAGGATATCCGCCGGCATTTGTGCTGAAAATCAAAAATCCCGATCAGGGAACGGCGGCAAAAGAACAAAGGTGAATTTGGTCCGGACAATCGATTTTCCTGAAAATAAAACAAACCGCCGAGACAGACACAGATGAATGAATGGCAGTATGTGCATCGTGATTGCGAACATCGCATGAATATTTGCCGGATACTGTCCGGGCACAGTCCGGACCGCTTTCCATGTTCTCCGAAAGAGAACTGCAAGTTTGGGTGAATTATATATCCAAGTGTAATAATACACTATACAGGTCTTGATCAACACAACAAGGAGTAGAACATCATGAATCTTAAATCCCCGGAAGGAATTATTCCTTCCGCCAAAACATCCGCCCGCCCATACAGGGGGGGGGGGAATTCTAAATTCCCCCGGCCGTCTGAATATAACTGTATTATTTGCTGTTGCTCTGTTTCTCGCAGCGGCATTTGTAACATACTCTGAACAAAATGAGTCGGATGCCGCCGTTACCGGTACCGGTACCGCCGATGATCCTTGGTACTGCGGTCCCGGCGGCAGCGGCAGTGTGAAAGCAATCCTTACAGACGATGGTGTTCTCACAATAACCGGTAACGGTGCTATGGATAATTACACATATAATCTGGATATAGTAAATACGCCGTGGTGGAACGAGAGACAGGATATAGTGCGCGTTGAGATAGAGTCGGGCGTGACAGCCATCGGCGACCAGGCATTCGAGAATTGTAGCAACCTGATATCCGTGACAATACAGGGTAACGTGGGAACCATCGGCTATGAGGCATTCTATGACTGCAACAGCCTTGAAACCGTGACGATACAGGGTAACGTGGGAACCATCGGAGACTATGCATTCAGCAACTGCAACAGCCTCGAAACAGTGACAATAGAGGGTAACGTGGGAACCATCAGCAAAAATGCATTCGGCTGGTGCATAAGCCTCGAAACAGTGACAATAGAGGGTAACGTGGGAACCATCGGCACTCAGGTATTCTATGACTGCGGCAACCTTGAAACCGTGACAATACCGGGTGATGCGGAAACCATCGGCTATGAGGCATTCGAGAATTGCAGCAACCTGACATCCGTAACCGTAACAGGCGGACTTGTCGGTGACGGAAAACCAATCACGGGCGGAGTAATAGACAAGTATTTCAAAAACGGAACGGACTGGAAACTGCCCGGAATGTCCTCATCCGATCCTACTCCGATAAAATCTCTGACTCTGAAAGATATCGGTTCCTCAGATTACGATCCTAACAACAAAGATGATAAAGGAGGAATAGAAGGAGACACCGGAAGAGAACTGCACTACAGCGACGCCGAATATGAATGGGACGGAACGAAATGGTATTTGGTTTCCTGTTCGGTATCCGGAACCCTGACGGTAACCGGAGGATCGGAAGACAATATCGGAGTTACTGTATCCATCGGAACTTCGGAACTGTACACAGCAGTCACTGATGCGAACGGAGACTACGAAATAACCAAAGTTCCCGGCGGAACGGAAGAATACATCACGGCGGAGATAGACGGATACAGGCAGACCCTGAGTCCCCGCATAAGTTCACCGGCTTCGGCCCTTAAAAATCAGAACATTACGCTGACCGCCCTGTACACCGTAACCCTCACCACAGATACGGGAATCTCAGGATTCGAATACACCGTTAACGGAGACAGTACCGAAACATACACCGAACCGTTCAAAACGGAACACGGCGATTCTCTCACCGTAACGGCTCTGCTTAAGGAAGGATACGGATTCAAAGTGTGGTCCGAAGACTATGAGTCGGAAGACAATCCGTTAACCGTACCGCCGGTAACCGAAGCCGTATCGTTAACGGCATATGCTTCCCTCATACCTGTTCCTCCGTCTTCTCCGGATATGTATTACAGTATTGCGTTTGATTATGATCCTGACTGTACCGTATACGCAAACGGTTCTCCCGTATCTTTATCGTCTTCACCGTTAACGGTAACGTATAACGGAGAACTCACCTTCACGGTGAACACACCGGAAGGATATGCTGTATATCCCGTTATTTCCGGAACCGCAGACATAACTCTTCAGGCGGACGGACGGTATAAGATATCCGATATACGTTCTGATATTCGCGTAACCGTATCAGTCTCCGCAGACGGCGGAGACGGTTCGGACGGCATCGGATCCGGCAGCGGAAACATGAGCGGCAGCACCGGAGGAAACGGTTCAGGGAACTACACAGACAGTGCAGGCGGCGGGAACAGCGGTTCAGACGGAGATTCATATAACGGTGTATCTTCTTGGGTTCCTGCCATTGCAGTAGCAGTGTTCCTTGCCTGTATCGGAATTGCATGGATGTTTCTGTTCTTCCTTAAACGCAGGAAGGATGACGAGGAGGAAGACGGCAACTGATCTTCCCTCTTCCCACCCCCCGTTCTCAAACATAAACACAAACAGGAGATGCCGTCGCAACATCTGTGTGGCGGTATCTCTTCTTCGACATTATCTTATATATATTCTCTTCCGCGCCGCGAGATGAGATTGTTTTCTCATCACAAACAAACTACGCTGTCCAAGACACTTCTGCTTTCCGTCGGCATCTCGGCCTATACATCACTCCAAGCTTGTCGAGTTAGGGTTCAACGGTTCTTTTCATGCACGATCAGATGCTGAAATCACGCCCTCCGCATGATCCGAAAAGACGTACTGTGTTTGTTCCGGTACGTGGGTCCTTTTCGAACAAGGCATCGACATTGAACACAGTCTTCATGTTCTCCTCGGTAAGGACATCCTCCGGAGTTCCGACGGCGAATAATTTGTGCTCGTGTATAAGCATGATACGGTCGCAGTATCTAGTGACCATTGGGAGATCGTGGGAAACTATTACCACCGTCAGGTTGTTGTCGTGCGCGAGTCTCTTCATGAGGTCGAGTACTTCGAATTGCATGTTTATGTCAAGATGCAGAGTGGGTTCGTCCATAAGCACGATCTCGGGCGTCTGGGCTACGGCTCTTGCGATTATTGCCCTCTGACGTTCGCCGCCGCTCATGGTGTTTATGTGCCGGTCAGCCATAGATATTATTCCGGTTTGTTCCATGGCTCTCTCTGTTATTTTCATGTCGTCGGAAGAGGCCCCTCGGAGAGACTCTTGGAACGGCATCCTTCCCATTCCGACTATGTCCCGGACGGTGAATGCAAATCTTATCTCGTTTGACTGGGGTACCACGCTGATCTTTCTCGCTATGTCTTTTTTGGACATTTCTTCTATATCGGAGCCGTCGATCATCACGCATCCCCCGTGCGGATGCAGGTTCTTGTTCAGATTCTTCAGCAGCGTTGTCTTACCGCATCCGTTAGGTCCGAGAATCCCCAATATCTCTCCTTTTTTGATGTTCAGCGAGATCATGTCGAGAACAGTCTTATCTCCGTACGTGTACACGAGCGAATCGATATCCAGTATGCCGCCGCTCACCATCCGACATCACTCCTTTTCCTTGACAGCAGATATATGAAGAACGGCGCACCGATCATCGCCGTAACCACTCCTATAGGGAGAACGCCGTACGAGGGGGCGGCGATACGGGCTGCGTAGTCGCATGCGAGTATGAATGCGGAACCTCCGAGGGCCGACAGCGGAAGTATCAGGCGGTTATCAGGACCTAGGAGCAGCCTGAATATATGAGGTACGACAAGTCCGATGAATCCGATGGATCCGACGAAAGCCACCGCAGCGGCCACGACCAGAGAAGAGATTATGATGAGCAGCAGCCTGACTTTCCTGACATCTATGCCAAGGTCCATGGCATGCGCGTCGCCGAGCATCATAGCGTTCAGGTTCTTGGAGTGCATGATCATGATAACTATCCCCGCAATTATCACCGGCACGGCAAACGAGATGTTTTCCCACTTGACCATTCCGAGATTGCCCATGGACCAGAACACGATATTCTGCATCTGCTCGCTCGGAGCTATGTATGTCATGAACGAGACGAAGGCCGAGAACAGAGATGATACGGCAACGCCCGCGAGTATCAGCGTCTCCGTTCTGACTCCTCCGACTGTGCGGGAGAGTGTGTACACGAGAGCCATTGTCCCCAGACAGAACGCGAAGGCCAGGAGAGGCTGCGCGAGCGCAAGAGGTATCATCGGTATTGATATCATTATCGAAACGGCTGCACCGAACGATGCGCCCGACGAAAGTCCCAAAAGATACGGCGAGGCCAGAGGATTTCTGAAGACGGCCTGGACGACTCCGCCCGTCACGCCGAGTGCAGCCCCCACGAACACCCCGAAGAAAACCCGGGGTGCATTGAAACCGTTCACTATGATGGTGTTCGCCCAGGTGCCGTTCCCTGTCAGCGCATCCCAGACTTCTTTCAGCGACAGCGGCCGCGGAGCCCAGGAAAGATCCAGCAGAACCGAAAAAATCAATATTGCGGACAGTGAAGCCACGATAACCATTATCTTGAGTTTCCTGTCCATCCGCAATCATCTCAGAAATATGGTGATGGGGACAGGCCCCATCGGATAATAGGTTTATGGTTTTCTTGTGAAGTAAACGGCCAATGCTATTATCGCAACAACCGCCGCCGCACCCAATGCGATGTAAATCAGAGTGTTATCCGAACCGTTTCCGCCCGCTTTCGGGCGATCGACTCCTCCGAACAACTCCGGGTACAGTTCTCCGGCTATGGCCCAAAGGCCGTCCGTTGATTCAGGACAGTAGTTGTTCCAGGTCTGTTCCATTCCCATTATGTTGAAGTCTTCGTCTCCGCCGAGAACATCCGCACGGAATTTTTCGATGCCATATTCTGTGTAATATGCGTTATTCAGTAGCACCAGTGCGTCGTGGTTGTTTTCCAACAGCTGTATTATGGTGTTGACATCTCCGTATGTTCCTCCGCTGGCACTGTTCTCCCCCAAACTTTTCCCTCCCGCGGCCTCTATTATGGACACCGCGAGAGATCCGGTCTTGCCTACCTTGAAACCTGACACGGATGACCATTCCACGAAAATGGCTTTCTTTTTCTCCACGCCTGCCGTTTTCTCCGCGACCTCTTTCTCAACAAGTCTCATCTCTTCTGCCAGTGTCGATGTGCTGCCGGTGAGGGCCAGTGACACGGAATCTACCATATCGGCGATCTTACCGTATTCAGTGATAGAACCCCATACCAGTATGTGCGTGAAGCCTTCTTTCTCTAGGGCTTCGCGGAGCACGGTGCTGTTAGCATATGCCGTGAAGACGATTGTATCGTCAAGCAACATCCTGCCCTCTTCCACCCACTGGACCAGTTGAGCAATTATGTATGTGTTATTGGCACTAGAGAATATGGAACCTATGCTCGGAACATCCCTGATTACTTCAAGCTTGGGGTTTTTGTAGGCTTCGTATCCTCCGTATGTATCTGTCGCAACTATTTTGTCTGCGAGTCCGAGGTCCGCCACGGTCAGTGCCACGGCGTATCCAGCCAATACTATATGTTCAGAAGGACTTTCGTAGTGAAATATACGCTCCGTTCCGTCAGTCACATCGAAACCCGCACCGTCCGACGATTCCGCCAGAAGCCCGGCGAATCCTGCTGCTGTGAACATGACTGTCACCGCAAGTATCAATTGTTTATTCATTATTTTTGTCTCCGTCACGATTTATTAATACGAAATTAATTGTTTGTGTTATCCGCCATTGCATACGGATATAATAATTGTTGGCAAGAGTTTTTCATACACCTTTGAGATAGGGTGCCGATAAGATGGCAACTCCGACGGTCGAAGACTACATGATAAAAGGCGTGCGGACGGTGACACCGGACATGACTGTGAGTCAGGTGAGGGATGAACTGATCAATTCCAGTTTTCACGGATTCCCGATAGTGGAGAACGAATATCTCCTGGGATACGTATCTGCCAAGGAACTGCTCAAATTTATCGACAGACCCAGCGCGAAAATGAGAGAGGTTATGGGCCGCGGAACTCTGTGTGCAGTACCGTCCATGTCAATCGAGGATGCTACGAGAATCCTTTTCAGGTACGGACTGAGGAACCTTCCTGTAGTGAACGACGACAGGAAACTGGTCGGAATCATTTCCAACATAGATATAGTAAGATCGCAGATAGAGAAATCAAGGCCCGCAAAAGTAATGTCTGTCAAAAATCTTCTGGAACAGCAGAACGGCATAAGACTCAAAATATTCAATCAGGAGATACCGATCAAAGATCTGATACCCACGCAGAAGGAAGTCTACATGGATGAACTGATCGGCCGCCAGTACGAGATAAAAAGAGGATTGAACGAACCGCTCATCGTGATAAAGAGACTCAACGGATATCTGGTCGTCGACGGCCACCACAGGATAATGGCCGCTCAGAGGCTGGGACTGAGTACATTCAATGCCATTGTTCTCGAGCCGAACGATCTGAATGTCAGGCTCGGGCTTGAGAAGACGGCGGAAAAATGGGGCCTCAAAACTCTGAACGACGTGAAAATAATAGAGGGTGCGAAGCACCCGTTTATGGAAGTGACCACTATGCTTCTGCCGAAGGAGCAGGCGAACGGCCTGAATGAAAGGCTGATCGAGAACTCGAAGGCCCAGAACCCGAACTTATGACTGCTTCTTTTCTTTGAGTTCCCTGAGGTCTCTGAGCAGGATTCTCTGTTCGGCCGATGCGATGTTCCTTTTGGTTTTGGCGAATGTATCCGGGTTGAGTGAGATGGAATCTATCCCTTCTTCGACAAGGAACTCCGCGAATTCAGGGTAAACGGACGGACCCTGTCCGCAGATACCCACAGTTTTACCGTTTTTGTGCGCCGTTTTTATCAGCTGTGCAATCGCCGCTTTCACGCCCGGATTCCTCTCGTCAAAGTAACCCATGCGCCCCAGTATGTCGGAATCGCGGTCGCATCCCATCGTGAGCTGAGTCAGATCGTTGGAACCGATCGAGAACGCATCGCAGTACTTGCAGAACTCCTCTGCCATGAATATGTTTACCGGGACCTCCGCCATGAAATACAGTTTGAAGCCCGGTCCTCTCCTCAAGCCCACTTCAGACATCATGCAGACAATGTCTTCGACTTCGGATATAGTCCTGACGAACGGCAGCATAAGGTGCAGATTCTTCAGTCCGAATTCGTCGCGTACCTTCTTTATGGCTCTCAGCTCGCACATGAATGCCTCCCTGTAGTTATCAGAAACGTATCTGGAACACCCTCTCCATCCGATCATCGGATTCTCTTCGTTGGGTTCATAATCGACACCGCCTTTCATGTCGCGGTATTCGTTCGTCTTGAAATCAGATGTCCTGAGCACCACAGGTCTGGGGTAGAACGCCCTTGCGACCTTCGAGATGCCTTCCGCAAGTTTCGCGATCAGTTCCTCGGATCTTCCGCCGTCAATGACAGCGCAGGGGTGTTCTCCCACATAGTTGGTGAAAAGGAATTCGCTCCTCATCAATCCCACGCCGTCGCACGGAAGTTTCGCAACATCCTCCGCCTTGGTCGGCATGCTCATGTTGACCATAACCTTGGTCCCGGTTATGGGAATGAAATCCGCGGATGCCGCATCGGCGGCATGACCTCCCGTCTCCTCCTTCTTTTTTATGGCTCCTTTGTAAACCGTTCCGGTGGTTCCGTCAACGGTCACCGTGTCTCCCTCCCTGAGAGAGTCGGTCGCGCATCCCGTGCCCACAATGCACGGTGTCCCGAGTTCCCGGGATATTATTGCGGCGTGGCATGTCATTCCTCCCTCGTCCGTCACTATGGCGACGGATCGGCTCATTGCGGGGACCATATCAGGCATCGTCATTTTTGTGACTAATACATCTCCGTCTTTCACCACGTCCAGGCTCATCGTCTCATCATACATCCTGACGGTGCCCGTGGCGAGGCCGGGACTGGCACCCAGTCCGGTGAGTATGATATCTTCGCCGGAGATTCCGCCGTCTCCGTTCCCGCACGGACTTCCCACTGCGGTTATGGGCCTGGCCTGCACCAGATATGCCTTGCCGCCTTCGATGCACCATTCCATATCCATCGGTTTCTGATAGTGGATCTCCACTTGGCGGCCTATTTCCGCGATTTCGAGAATGCGGGGGTCGTCGATCTTCTGTTTTTTCTCTCCGGCCTCGGAAATATCCTCTTTGAGGCATCCTCCGTCCGGCCCTCTGATATATTTCCATTTCTGGACCGAGATTCTCTTCTTGATTATGGTCATCTTTGATTTGTCGATGACGTAGGTGTCCGGGGTGACCTCCCCTCCGACTATTGCCTCTCCCAACCCGTACCCCGCTTCGATGATGATGTTTTTGGCCCCGCTGTGCGGATCCACCGTGAACATTATGCCCGAAAATTCGGAGTTTATCATCTTCTGTACTACGACAGCCAGTTTTACTTCGCTGTGTGCGTACCCCTGTCTTTCCCTGTAGGCTATTGCTCTGGCCGTGAACAGGGATGACCAGCATTTTCTGATTTTGTCGAACAGGTCGGCTTCGTCCCCGACGTTGAGATATGTCTCCTGCTGGCCCGCGAAACTGGCATCCGGAAGATCCTCGGCCGTCGCGCTCGACCTGACAGCGACGAAGCCCGCTTTCCCGCGAGGGACCAGGACTCTGTACCCGGAGACAATCTCCTTTTTGAGATCATCAGGTATGTCAAAGGTTTCGAACAGAGCTCTTATTCGTCCGGAGGCATCCGCGAGACTTTGGTCGGAGGTCCTGTCGATGCTTTTCAGCTCGTATTCCACTCCGCTCATGATTCCGCTTTTTTCCAGAAAGTAATCATATGCGACGGTCGTGAGGACAAATGCCCCCGGGACAGGGAAACCGGCGGAGGTAAGTTCACCGAGGTTCGCTCCCTTACCGCCGACATAGGGTACATCATCCACGCGCAGTTCGTTGACGTCTACTATCTTCTTATCCATGGCAATTACACTCTTGGAAGAAGTTTCTTCGTCGCAGGACCGTCGCCCCACCACGAGGTATCGATATAGATTTTATTATAATATCTTTCCCAGACTCGCAGACCGGCAGGCACGTTGGTGATAGCAGAGCTGAATAGGTTTCTTTAAGAATAAATTCGAAATTCGAAAGATTAACAGCATTTTTCGTATAAAAAATGAGAAAAAATGTGATTAATTGCAAAAATGAAACAAAAAAGATTATTTTTTCTGAAATACCAAGGAAGGATTTAAATCAGATATGCGTATTCCTGCTTTTTAGTTGATTCGACATGGATACGGAAATATGTTGGCACGGGAGAGGCGGTCAGGGTATTGTCACGGCCAATGAGATATTGGCCGAGGCGGCCATTCATGCCGGGAAGTATGTCAAAGCCTTTCCGGAGTTCGGACCGGAGAGGATGGGGGCCCCGATAAGAGCATTCGCAAGGATATCCGAAAGTCCGATAAGAGTACACACTCAGGTCTACGAGCCAGATATTGTGGTCGTCGTCGACCCGTCCCTCATCGGCAAAGTGGATGTTGCGAAAGGCCTCAAGAAAGGGGGAACAATAATCGCAAACTATCCGGATTCGGTTTCCGAACTGCAGAAGGCCATAGGGACGAGTGCAGAGTGCCATGCCGTAGATGCAACCAAGATATCCATAGAGGAGATAGGCCGTCCTATGGCCAATACATCAATGCTCGGCGCGCTGGTCAAAGTAAGGCCCATAATAATCTATGAGGCACTGGAAGACCATATCACGACGAAATTCGAGGGCAAACTGCAGGAGAGAATGATCGTGAAGAACCTGACGGCCCTGAAGAGGGCGTACAAGGAGGTGCAGTGATGGTCAACATGGCCTACTACAAAGACCTGACTGTCGGCGACCGCGTCATAGAACCAGGAAATTCAGAGAAGTTCCAGACGGGCGACTGGAGAAGTTTCGCTCCGATGATAGACATGGACAAATGCATAGACTGCCTGACCTGTTGGATCTACTGTCCCGACGACAGCGTACTGGTCGATAACGGCCGAATAAAAGGAGTAAAGCTGACTCACTGCAAAGGCTGCGGGATATGCGCAAAGGTCTGTCCCAAGAAGGCCATAACGATGAAGGAGGAGTGAATATGAGCAGCCATCATTCGGATGTAGCCATAAACGGAGACTCTGCGGTCGCACTCGCCTGGAAACAGATAAATCCGGATGTGTGTGCGGCATACCCGATCACACCCCAGACGATAATAGTCGAAAAGTTCGCGGAGTATGTCGCGAACGGCGAGGTTGATACGGAGTTCGTGTGCGTGGAATCCGAGCACAGTGCGCTTACGCTATGTACGACATCAGCATCGGCAGGGGCAAGGACATTCACGGCAACGGCATCGCAGGGACTGGCATATATGTGGGAGATGCTCCCGATAACGTCGTCGATGAGGGTACCTATCATAATGGCGGTTGCCAACAGGGCCGTCAGCGGACCCATAAATATAAACAACGACCACGGAGACGTGATGTCCGCGAGGGACTGCGGGTGGGTGACACTGTTTGCGGAAAATGTCCAGGAGGCGTACGACATGTCAATAATAGCCCCGAGGATAACTGAACATCACGATGTCCAGCTCCCTGGTCTCGTCAACCTCGACGGATTCATACTCACGCACGCCGTAGAGAGGATGACACCCATGGACACGCACGACGTGAAAAACTTTGTCGGCGAGTACAAACCTCTGTATCCGCTTCTGGATGTCAGGAACCCCGTGTCGCACAATCTCATGGACGGACCTCTGTTCTACTTCCCTCATAAGTATCAGATGGTCAGGGCAATGGAGAATGCACTCAGAGTCGCGGGAGATGTGTTCCGGGATTTCGAGAAACTTTCAGGCAGGAAGTACAGGGCTGTAGAGGAGTACATGTGCGAAGACGCGGACTGCATTGCGATAGTTCTCGGTTCGTCATTCGGAACGATGAAGGCGGCCGTCGACCAGCTGCGCGGAGAGGGGATGAAGGTCGGTGTCGCAATGCCCCGCCTGTTCAGACCGTGGCCGGCAGCCGAACTTGCAACCCTCATCAGAGGAAAAGGATCGGTGATTGTGATGGACAGGCACCTGAGCGTCGGTTCGTACGGTCCAATGTTCCCGGAAGTCGTCGCGGCAGCAGCAGAGAACGGCTCGATACCGAAGATGTATAATTACATTTACGGTCTGGGAGGGGCAGACACGATGATTTCCGACTTCATGTCGGTATTCAAGGACGTAAAAGACGGAAAGTCGAAGAGGGTCAACTTTTTGGGGGTGAAAGAATGAGCACGCTTGCATTGAAGGATCTCAACAAAATTCCGGTCAGGCTGGCAAGCGGCCACAGACTGTGCGCCGGATGTCCGGAATCGATAATCGCTAGACAGATACTGATGGGCACCGAAAAAGATATTGTGGTTTCGTGTGCAACAGGCTGTTTCGAAGTCTCCACGACCATTTTCCCGTACACATCGTGGAAAACTCCGTACATACACACAGCATTCGGCAACGGAGCGGCGACGTGCGCAGGTGTCGAAACGGCCTACAAGGCCCTGAAGAGGCAGGGCAAGGTGACGGAAGACATAAAATTCGTCGCTTTTGCCGGAGACGGTGCCACGTACGACATAGGACTCCAGGCCCTCTCGGGCGCAATGGAAAGGGGGCACAGCATGCTCTTTGTATGTCTTAATAACGAGGCATATATGAACACAGGCATACAAAGGTCCAGTGCGACGGGAATGGGGGCATCGACCACCACATCTTGGGCGGGAAGCATATCTTCCGGAAAGAAAGAATTCCCCAAAGATATGACGATGATAATGGCAGCCCATGAGATACCGTACGTTGCGCAGACCGCACCTCACGCATGGAGGGACATGGTTCAGAAGTCTCAGAAAGCATTTGCTGTCAACGGTCCGTCGTTCATCAATGCCATAGCTCCGTGCCCCAGAGGGTGGAGGTTCCCGTCGGACGAGACAATCGCAATATCGAGACTCGCGGCGGAGACATGTGTCTGGCCTCTGTACGAAGTCGAGAACGGAGACTTTGTTCTGTCGTCGGAAAGCAAGAGGATAGCCGACGGCAAGGCGGAGAAGAGACCGATAACAGATTGGATCGACTCGCAGGGCAGGTTCAAGCACCTCAGGAATGAGAGGTGGGAGCCGATCGTCGAACGCATGCAGGAAGAAGTTGACAGGAAATGGAATAAACTCCTGAAACTCTGCCGGCTGTAAATCAAACGCGGGGATCCCTCTTTCGGTCTGTTTGCGGGGCGATGTTTTGGAAATAAGTGCGGAAATGAGTTCCTGCGAATTCGGGAACGGTTATTTTCTCAAGTCGGAACTGGTCGATTTCTGCAGGAAATAGGGGATCGGCACACGCGGTAGCAAACAGGACCTCGCAGACAGGATAATGCATTACCTTGACACAGGTGAAGAACTGCCGGCGAAAAAAGAAAAGAGATCGAAACCTCCCGAGATGTTCGGTCCGGATGTGCGGATTGAAGAGAACATAACATGCTCAGAGAAACACAGGGCATTTTTCAGAGATCAGATCGGAGACGGTTTTAAGTACAACACGGAATTCATCAATTGGCTCAGAAACAGTTCAGGAAAGACTTATGCGGAGGCTGTCGCGCAGTTCCGCATAATCGCCGAGCGCAGGAAGAAAGGCAGGACAGAGATAGGCCGCCGGTTTGAATACAACAGATATGTCAGAGATTTCTTCGATGATAACAAGGGTACGAAACTGGAGGATGCTGTAAAGTGCTGGAGATACAAAAAGAGCATTCCGGGGCCGCACGGATACGAAAGATCGGACAGGGCTGTTTTAGAGAAACAAAACGATCAACAATCCTAAGATGCCGCCGATGAACCCGCTCACGCAGTTGTTGGTGTATTTTGATATTGTTCCCCTTTCTTCCAGCGTCGCGCCGAGCAGGCTGTCCACTGTGCTCCCCAGAACTCCCATCGCTATGGGTACGAGGACATAGACGTCAATTCCCTTCAATATGAGCAGGTACCCAACCGCACCGGTGAATGCCGAGGCGGCCGCCGAGGACACGATTCCGAGTACAGATACACCGCCGTTGGTTCCGCGCCTCACTCTTTCGAATGTTGTTATAAGCCAAACCTTCCTGTCTCTCATTCCGAGTTCGCTGGCCACGGTATCCGCTGCGGCCACTGTCAGGGTGCTTATGAATGCGACTGTTAGGGCCAAATCGTATTTTCCGTTGAGCATTGTGTGCAGAACTCCGTAAGCGACCGCAAACGCACATGCAGGTATGCCCACCCCGAGAACGTTGCTGTGCGTTCTTTCACCGAAATTTCCTTCCTGAAGTCCGAGTTCGCTCTTATCGCTCAAATAAAGCTTTGTCACGGCAAGTCCTGCTGAGGTGAACACCACCAGCAGTATCAGCCACTCGATGGAACCGAACAAACCCACGGTATATCCGACCAGAAGAGAGGCCAGAGCTCCTGTGAAGGTAAGCATCCGCAGTCTGTACGCGACGATCGACAAGGCGATAGACAGTATACCCGATATCGCAATCTGGGTAATCATTTCCATAGCGGTGTATGGACGAGCAGAATATAAATGTAAGGTGAATGCGTCAGATCAGATCTTCAAGGATCTCGGCTGCGTACTTTATGCACAGCGACCGATCCCTGAGCGGGAAGAACATGACCTTTCCCTGAGGGTATATTGTGGTTTCCATCTCTTTCCACTCCATAATGATCATCATGTCGTCGTTTCGTTTTATGCGGTGTCCTGCATTTGTGAGCCGGTCCGAGACCTCGGCAAGGTTGAGGTTCAGATCATCGGCTGATACTGCCATCAGTGCCTCTCCGCCGCACAGGCGCATGGTGGTGAATCTCATCTGAGTCCCTCCAGTATATTCCCGGAGAGCGAACGGAAACTATCCAGAGCGGAATTATTTACCAGAGTCAGATCGGAAAGCACCAGAACCTCGGCCAATCCCCATGAGATCTCCCTGGCGTCTCTCTCGTTAAATTCGGCGATGTTTTTTGGGGCATCCGCTCTCCCCCGTTTTACAAGTCTCAGGTACCTCACGTCCGGCGGAGAGTGTATCCCTATGATAAGAACATCATCGCTCATCTCCCTGAAAGCTCTGACCTCGTCCATGCTCCTGCAGCCGTCTATCAGAAACAGTCCGCCGTCCATCTTCTCGGCTATGCGGCGCGCCCATATGTTTTTGCCGAACTTTTTCCTTTCTGAATCGGCAAACTGTCCTATTCCCATGCCCCGCTCGGATTCCGGCAGGCATGAATATGCCTCTCTGACGACATCCCCCATCCTTGCGAACGGGATGTTCATAGACTCCGCAACCGACAGGAACTCTTCCTTGCCCGCCCCGGGCATACCTGCGACTATTAATATCTTCATTTACAGGAGGTTATCCGATATTTGCGTTAGTATTCTGTCACAGTAGACGCATCTCAGTTTCGGAGGATTGCGTTCTTCAACGATGAACTCCGGTGTCACGGGCTCGCCTCTGTTGGTTATGCAGTTCGGATTGCTGCATTTGGCAAGCCCCAATATGCGGTCGTCAAGTTTGACTCTGAACTTCTCCGCTGTGTAGTAATCCCGGATGATGGATATGGTTGCATCCGGTGCTATGAGGGCGATTTTCCCCACGGTCGCGTGGTCAAGTTCCCTGTCTTCCACCTTTATCACATCTTTCCATCCGTTGGTCTTGGAGGACGGAACATGCATCCCGATGCTTATGACGGAATCTATGTTGTTCTCGCTTACTCCGAGTATCTTGAGCACATTCAGAGACTGTCCGTTGGCGATGTGATCTATGACAGTGCCGTTCCTGATAGGCGGAATCTTTGTTTCGACGATTTTGAGGTTATCCATCTATGTCGCCCCCCAGGATCGCGCAGAGCAGAGCCATTCTTACAGGCACTCCGTTGAATGCCTGCTCGAAATACTTCGCATGGGGTGTAGAGTCGACCTCCGGAGATATTTCATCAACCCTGGGCAGAGGATGCATGACTATCATGTCGCTTTTGGCCTCTCTGAGAATGGCATTATCTATTCTGTACATTCCCGCAACCTTCTGATACTCTGCGGGATCGGGAAATCTTTCCTTTTGTATCCTTGTCACGTAAAGGACATCGGCCTGGCCGATCACATCCTCCAGAGCCGGTGTCTTTGCAGGTTTGCAGCCTCTCTCGACAATGTGGCTGAATGTATCCGACGGCATCTGCAGCGACTCCGGGGCCACAAAAGTAAGCTTTGCGCCGAACATCGTCAGTGCTTCCGCGAGGGAGTGTACGGTGCGCCCGTACTTCAAATCTCCCACCAGGACCACATTCAGGCCGTCAAGCGATCCTTTGGCGGATCTCATAGTGAAGAGGTCCAGCAGAGTCTGTGTGGGATGGGACCCCGCACCATCCCCGGCATTGATGACGGGATTCTCCGAGAATTTCGCTGCAAGTCTTGCGGCCCCCTCGTGGGGGTGCCTGAGCACAATGACATCGCAGTATGCATCGACCATCTTTATGGTGTCGGCAAGTGTCTCTCCTTTAGACATGGAGGTCATGGACATCTCCGAAACATCTATGACATTGCATCCGAGTCTTCCCGCCGCACTCTCGAATGACAGTTTCGTTCTGGTTGACGGTTCGAAGAACAGGTTGCCGAGAACCTTGCCGTCAAGTGCCTTTTTCACCTTCTCGCCTCTGGCGTAGGGTATCATCTTTTCCGAGAGATCCATTATACAATCGATCTGATCCCTGTCGAGGTCGCGTATGGAAACAAGATCTTTGTCATAGAAGTCCATGTCTCCTTATCAAAACTTCACGATATAACTCTTTTTCCCGTTGCGGCTGCCGGGAGGAATGTTAATTAATACCGGATGACTGAAGGGGTCATGCTGAATGTTGTCGGAAGGTCCCAAAGGGGGAGGACATGCGAGTACTCCAGAGGGGACTTTTTCCTGAAGACCCCTTTTGTTGTAGGTTCGGAGGATGACGGCAGCGGCATATTCATATCAACGTCCGGCGGGGGCAGAATACTGAATCTGTTCGGTTCGGACATCCCGATAGACAGCAGACTGCTGACATCGGCATCCTCGAGGAAAGACACGGTTCCGTTCTGCAAGGACGGAGTGTGTGTGGTAAGATTGCCGTTCACGGGCGACGGTATCCCCGACGAAGCGGAAATCGTCGTAGTCCCCAACGCTTTCGAGCTGAGAAAGAATCCGAGAAAACTCGTTGATTCAATCATAGGGCTCAGGGAGGGCATCGGATACAGCAGACTGCTGTGCATGCTGGGTATCGCGGAACCCTCCACCCTGTCTTTGCTGGCGTACATGGGAGCAGACATTTTCGACGACTCTTTGGCACGGGCGGCGGGTCTCAGAAGAATACATCTGATCCCGGAGGGAGAGGCATGCGCAGACGGCGATGTTTCCGCCGAAAACATTGAGGATCTGAAAGCGGAGTGCCGCAAGGCCGCGCTGTTCACAGCATTCGGGAGGCTGAGAGAACTTGTTGACCAAAGATCGGCATCTTCGCCGTCATCCGTTGCTGCACTCAGAATATTCGATGATGCCGGATACAGATATCAGGAAGAATGCTGTTCCACCGTCGGCACCAGATTCGCATGCAATACCACGCAGGCTCTCAGAAGGCCGGACTTGAAGATATACCGTGAGAAGATATCCGAGAGATACAGGAAACCGGATCATAAGCGTATTCTCCTTCTTCTTCCGTGTTCGGCAAAGAAGCCGTATCACACATCCAAGTCGCACAAGGCCTTTGCATCCGCGATACACACGGCGTATCACGACACACTGGTGCACGAGGTTATTGTCACATCGCCGCTGGGCATCGTACCGAGAGAACTGGATGTATTTTACCCGGCCAATTCTTATGATATACCCGTTACAGGGGAATGGAAATGCCAGGAGAAGGAGATAATACGGTCTATGCTGTCAGGCATACTGTCGCAGGGTTACGACAAGGTGATATGCCACTTGGGCGAGGATGCAGAACTTGTCAGGGGGATGGCCGAAATGGAAGAGACGGCCGTCGGGGACCCCACATCGCCCGCCTCCCTCAGAAACCTCGATGATGCGCTCAGGAGGGCCGCCGAGGGAATGGAACCCGTTGGCTATTCGGCCGAAAGGATTGAATTGATGAGGTCTGTGCTCACTTTCCAATTCGGGCTTGACACCGCAGACGCGATAATGGGCGACGGAAGCTATGCAATAGGCAAATTTCCGTATTGGAAAATAATGAGAGACGGCCCGGACGGCAGAGGCGACAAGATCCAGTTGGGAATGCTGACACCGGAAAGAGGGATGGTCTCCCTGACCATGGAAGGTGCCGAGATCGTGTCCGGACTCGGCAGACACACGGTGGAGATGACAGATTTCGAGATGAAAGGAAATCTCTTTGCAGTCGGGGTTCTGAATGCAGACTCCAGCATCAGGCCGGGCGATGAGGCGGTGGTGACACTCGGCGGAGAAACGGCTGCGGTCGGTGTCGCAATGATGTCCGGCAGAGAGATGATGGATCTCAAGAGAGGAATCGCCGTCAAGATAAGACACAAGAAGAAATAATGTATTCGTACTTTCGGATATTTTCGGTAACCTCTCCTGATTATATTGATATACCCTACAGCTGATTATGATACTGAAGACAGGTGCATCCCCAAGAAGCACATGATTCTTCACTAAAGGAAAAGCGGAGCCAATCCCATCTTCTCCGCGTTCCTTTTTACAATATGGCCGCGGCTCTCGTTAAATCCACAATCTTCATGGGATATGCAAATTATATATCCGAGTGTGCGGATACGTTTTACGCACTTAGGTTAAAACAATAAGGAGCGAAACATCATGAATATCAAACTTCTGAGAGGAATCGTCTGTTCCTCTTCCGCCGAAACGTCCGCCCGCCCACACAGGGGGGGGGGGAAATTATAATTTCCCCAGCCGTCTGAATATAACTGTATTATTTGCTGCTGCTCTGTTTCTTGCAGCAGCATTCTTTGTAACGTATTCCGAACCTAATGAGTCGGATGCAGCCACAGGCACCGGTACCACCGAAGATCCATGGTTATGCGGTCCCGACAACAGCGACAGCGTGACAGCAACTCTTGCAAGCGGTGTTCTCACAATATCCGGCGAAGGCGATATGAACAAATATACGTTTTCTTACCCCGAAATCACCACGTTGCCGTGGTACAGCGTCAGAACGGACATAACGAGCATCATAATCGAATCAGGCGTGACATCCATCAGCGACTATGCATTCCGAAACTGCACCGGTCTGACTTCCATTACCATACCTGAAAGTGTAGTATCCATAGGCCGAAGTGCACTCTACGAGTGCTGGAATCTGACATACATCGACATACCGAAAAATGTGACAACCATCGGCGATAATGCATTCGCATTTTGCACCAGCCTGGAATCCATTGTCATACCCAGCGGTGTGACAGTTATCGAAGCCAACGTATTCGGCGGTTGCAGAAACCTGACATCCATCGACATACCGAAAAATGTGACATCCATCGGCGAAAGTGCATTCAATGGCTGCACCAGCCTGGAATCCATTGTCATACCCAGCGGTGTGAAAACCATTGGTCAGTGGGCAATCGCTAACTGCCTCTCACTGACACACATTGTCATACCCGGCGGTGTGACCTTCGGATACGTTGCATTCCAAAGTTCAGGCCTGTCAACCGTAACCGTTACCGGCAGCTATGCAGCCGCGAGCGGAACCGTAGGCGCGTATTTCAGTACAGGTAAGACATGGGTACTGCCAGGTGCATCCA
>JAIRYF010000056.1 GCA_031267895.1 Candidatus Methanoplasma glyptotermitis | reverse complement strand
TGTAGAATGCATATCCACCAATGGATGTCACTTTGTCCGGTATGACAATTGATGTCAGGCTGGAGCAATACTGGAATGTCCCGCGGCTGATGTCCGCATTGTCCGGTATTGTAACGGATACCAGGCTGGTGCATCCATAGAATGCATAATTGCCGATGTATGTTACGCTGTCCGGTATGGCAACGGATATCAGAGCAGAGCACGCTCGGAATGCATTGTTTCCGATTGATGTAACTCCGTCTTCTATCACGGCACTCTGTACGCTTTCACCATACCACGGTGTATTTGCTACACCTGAAGTAGATGTGTAATTATCCATGGCACCGCTGCCGGATATCACGAGAACACCGTTTATAAGAGTCGCCGTCACACTGTCACTGCCGTCGGGACCGCAGTACCATGGATCGTCGAAAGTTCCGGTACCGGTAACGGCGGCATCCGATTCATTCGATTCCGTATATGTCACAAAGAATGCCGCTGCGAGAAACAGAGCAGCGGCAAACAATACCGTTATATTCAGACGGCTGGGGAAATCAAAATTCCCCCCCCCCCTGGCCGTGTGTTACACCCGGGGAAGAGGTAATTCCTTTCGAAGATTTCATATTCATGAGTTTTTCTCCTTATTGCTGTGCGCACTGTATTTCATGTAAACAGCACGCGCATCTGTGCATACGCAAACCCGAATATATAATCTGCCTATACATCCGGATCATATCAGATAGTACTTCCGCATGCCTGATGTTTTTCCCATGCTGTTCCCCCACATACCGCCGCTGCGGATGAATGAGCCGTGTTTAACAAACACAGTCGGGTCTGGAAATGATAAAAACGGCAAACCGGCTTTTCGGGCAGCGGATCTCTTTCCGATCATGTTCAAGGAACGTCCCGTCGTTATTGTTTCGATCACTTACACCGCAGCATCAGAATACCTCAGAAAAGATCTGCTCCTTGAAATATACGCAGCATCCGAATGATGTCAAACCCCGGCCGCCGCTGGGAAGGTTAATTATGCAATAGCCGTTTCGTAACTCACATGAGAGTGTACGATGCCTACAGATTGGCAATAGAAACAGGCATAAAGAACGATCCCCGGCTCAGAGAAGAGGTAGACCTTGTACTCAAGAATGCCAAAGAGGAGTATGACAAACTTCCGGAAGAGAAAAAAGAATACTTCGATCAGGAAAGACTCTGGAATCCATATGCAGACTCAAGGTTCTCCTGGGGTTCGGACCTCGCAAGGGAAACAGAAGCGGAGAGCTTCATGTGGGGCATTGATATAGGGACAGGAGAGATCATGCTGGCGGACCGTCTGAAGGAGAAGGGCCGGAAGGTCTCTGCCGTAATCGCCCATCATCCGGTGGGTGTATCGAAAACACCGTTCCCGGAGGTCATGTGGATGCAGACAGATATGTTTCATGATGTGGGCATACCAATCAATGTAACCGAAGGACTTATCAAAAACAGAATGGACGAGGTCTCCAGGAATGTCATGGGATCCAATTACAACCAATCGGCAGATGCGGCCAGACTGATGGATGTTCTGATGTTCAACATACATTCTCCGGCGGACAACATGGTACAGCTCTATCTCGAAGACCTCCTTGGCAATGAGCAGCCGAAGTATCTTGAAGATGTCATAGACGTGCTCATGAAAGAACCGGAGTTCCGTCAGGCCTCGAAATACAACGATCCTCCGAAAATCATGGTCGGCGGCAAGAAGAACCGCTGCGGCAGGATAATCGCAAAGATGACCGGCGGAACGTCGGGTCCGAAAGAACTGTATGAAAAACTTGCCATCGCAGGAGTCGGTACGGTAGTTGGTATGCACTTCCCGGAAAACCACCTGGAAGAGGCGAAAAAACATAATATCAATGTTATAGTCTCGGGACATATGGCCTCGGACTCCCTCGGGATTAACAGAATATGCGATGTCTGGGAGAAAAAAGGCATAGATGTGTTCGGCTGTTCCGGATTTATGAGATTCAGCAGGAATTGACGATGTTTGACAGAGCCTCCGCAGTAATCAAAGACGGGAAGAAACTGTCCTTCGACTATGTTCCCGAGAAACTGGTGCACAGAGAGGAGCAGATGCGCCGTCTGGAGACACTGTTCAGACCTATGATTACTGGAGGTCTTCCGTGCTCTGCGTTTCTGACAGGCGGCGTGGGAACAGGTAAGACCGTGACTGCAAAGAAATTCTGCAACGATATGATGAAATACTGTGCGGGTAGCGGCAGACAGATGGATCATGTCTTCATAAACTGCAGAATAAGGAGTACCGAACACGGCGTACTGATACACCTTATAAGGCATTTTGATCCCGGATTCCCAGACAGGGGGTTCTCTGCGGACGAGATGCTGAGATCTCTGAGAAAACACATAGAGTCTGGATCGAGGCCGTTCGTTTTGGTTCTTGACGAGGCAGACATTCTCCTCAAGAGCAGCAACAGGAATCTCGTCTATCAGCTTACCAGATTCACCGAGGATATACGGGGAAACTCCTCTGTATCTATGATCATGATCTCTCAGGAGCATGTGTCGGAGATGCTTGACGATGCTTCCATGTCAAGCTTCAAACGTGCGAATACGATAAAATTCGACAGATATACAAAAGACGAACTGAAAGACATAATCACAATGAGGGCCGGCGAGGCACTGGCATCCGGTGCCGTGGATGATGATGTGCTCGATCTCCTCGCGGACATCGGAAAAGGATACGGCGATGCCAGATTGGTGATAGAGATGCTCGAGAAGGCGGCGTATATCGCAGAAGAGAGCACCGAAGGAGTCATAACAGCAGATGATGTAAGATCCGCCAATGCGATGATTTACAGCAATGTGTCGGAGAATAAACTTGCCGGCCTTGATCTTAAAAGAAAACTGGCACTCCTGGCCGTCGCCCGTGCGATAAAAGGAGAGCCGTACATCAGCATCACAAAGGCCGAAAAGACATATGCCGTTGTGTGCGAGGAGTACGGACAGGCCGCAAGAAAGCACACTCAGTTCTGGACGTATATCCAGGATTTAGAGAAGACGAACATCCTGGATACGACGGTGAGGAGCGAGGCAGAGGGCGGGAGAGTAACATACATTTCTGTGCCCGATATCCCGCCGAAAGAACTGGCCAAGAAATTGGAATATCTTCTTGACTCTCCGACATCCGGTAATGAGTACGAGTTTTGATAAGATGAAGTGCGATCTGTGCTCCCGCGAAGCTGTTACCCTGATAAGGTACAATGGTTCGCATCTCTGCGACGAACATTTCAAAATATACGTTGAAAAGAGAGTCAAAAAAGAGATCAGAAAGCAGATAAACATCCGTTCCGGAGACACGATCGCAGTCGCGGTATCCGGAGGCAAAGACAGCATGGTTACTCTGCACATCCTCGACACGGTGTTCGGCAGGAGGGATGATGTATCATTGTTTGCGATATCGATAGACGAAGGTCTAGCCGGTTACAGGCCGCCGAGTTTGGATATTGTCAGGGAATTCTGCAAAGAACGCGGCATATCCCACAGAATAAGATCTTTTTCGGAGATGGGGATTGATATGGATACGGCGGCCGGCGTTGCCGGGGACTGCAGCCCCTGCACATACTGCGGCGTGTTCAGAAGGAAACTGATGAACGACGAGGCACGCAGAATAGGCGCGAAATATCTGGCCACCGGCCATAATCTCGATGATATGGCTCAGTCGGTAATGATGAACTTCGTAAGAGGTGATGTGGAACGCCTGGCAAGGCTCGGTCCGCACACGAATGTACAGCCTGGACTCATACCGAGATTCCTGCCCCTCAGACTGATACCGGAAAAGGAATCGTTGCTCTATGCAATGGTCTCCGGAATACCGTTCTGGGATGGAGAATGCCCGTATCACACGGATGCTCTCAGGAATCAGTACCGGGAGATCATCGACAGACTGGACGACCGATCTCCCGGTTCAAAGTTCAGCATACTGTCTTCGTACGATATGCTTAAACCGATGCTCTCTGAACATGTTCCGCATTCCCGCCTCCGCACATGCGGGTGCGGCGAACCGACGGTGGGAGAGAGATGCAAAGCGTGCGAACTCCTGGAGTTGCTCGGAAAAAAAATCAAAAATCTCTGAACGGAGCAAGATCGCAGCAGGTGCATTCGATACACATTGTACGGCATTCTCTCGTATCGAGTCCGTATTTTTCCAGCGTCTTTTTCTGTATTTTTGCAAGCTTTATTGCCCTGTCCGGATCAACGCGCGGCTGTTCGCCGATCGCGGCTTTCAGAGGATCACGGTTGATGGGGTTTATGCGCAATGCCCTGACCGTGGGAACTATTCCCTTTGAGCAGAAGGACTCCATCATCTGTTCGATCTCTTCGTCGGTCTCACCCATGCCGAATATCATGTTGGATGTTACTCTGCATTCTCCGAATACTCCGACCGCATGCTGAAGGAATCCCAATATGCTGTCGTAGTCCAGGTCCGGGCATATCCTGCCGAATATCCCCCTGTTCGGAGACTGTATGTTAAGTTTTATTTCAGTTGCACCGGCATTTTTCAGTGCCTCGATCTGACTGTTCTTTGAAACATAAGGCTCAACCCCGATCGGAAGATCCGGGAACTCTTTTCTCAGCTTGGAGACGCACGAAACAAATCTGTCTAACGTATCGTCTATGTTATCGATGACACCGCTTGTAAGGGAAATCGAGACGACCTTTTGCTCACCCACGGCTTTTTTTGTCATCCTCACTATCTCTTCGTCTGTGTAGCCTTTGTTGAGATTCTTATCCAATTTCGGAGATACGCAGAAAGCACAGTTGAATATGCATCTCTGATCAAGGTTGAAGAATGCCTGTTCCGGACAGTGGAACACAACAGGTTCGATCTTCACATCTTCCAGAAACGGTTCTCCGTTCCTTGTCATAGACAGCCTGCCGCTGTCGTCTACAAGTTCGAATTCTCCAGCCTCGTAGGATACACTCTTCTTAACCCTGTGGCCGCCGAACGAAAACACAGCCGATGTGGAACCGGCCCCGGGACCGGCTGTCGATTTAGACAGTCTGTACGGGAATACAAATCCCTCCGGGAACTTTACTCCTCCTCCAAGAGTCAGTTCCGCTTTTTTCCTGACGTTCAGATTTTCTTCCATTTCATACCCTCTGCAGAATCTTCCAGAATTATGCCGGCATCGGCCAGTCTGTCTCTTATCATATCGGCAAGGTCGTACTGTTTCCTCGACCTGAGTTCCTTGCGGAGTTCCATCAGAACTCCCATTACGGCATCCGCCGTCCCGCCGTCCCCTGTCTTGCTCTCTTCGGGAAGTATTCCGAGAATCGCGTTGAAAACATCTATCGCTCCGACGAGTTCTCCGGCGGTCTTTACGGACATGGATCTTTCGGCCATTGCCTTGTTCGCGGAGTGTGCCAGTTGAAACAGCTCACCTATTGCTGCACTCGTGTTGAAATCATCATCCATCGCCTCGAAGAATCTGTATTTTGTATTTTCCGCAAGGCCGCAGCAGCCGCTGCCGGTGTCAGGGCCGCTCTTTGAGTAATTGACGAGTTCGACGTAATTATTTTTCAGTCTCCGGAGAGCGGAGTGTGCCTCGGCGAGCATGTCCTTCCCGTATGACAGAGGGCTTCTGTAGTGCGTATTCAGGAAATAGAATCTGACGGTGCCGGCATCGAACTCTTTCATCACGTCGCGGACCCTGAAGAAGTTACCCAGAGATTTTGACATTTTTTCGTCCCTGACCTGAAGCATCCCATTGTGCATCCAGTAATTTGCAAGGATATCACGGGTGACCGATTCGGTCTGTATTATTTCATTCTCGTGGTGAGGGAAGATGAGATCGCTGCCGCCTCCGTGTATGTCGATCTTATTTCCGAGATGATACCGTATCATCGCCGAGCATTCTATGTGCCAGCCCGGTCTCCCCTTTCCCCACGGAGAATCCCACGAGCACTCTCCTGCTTTTGCTCCTTTCCACACGGCAAAATCCATAGGATTCTTTTTCTGTTCGTCGAGGACGACTCTGCCCGATGATTCCATATCCTCCAATTTCCGGTTGGACAGTTTGCCGTAGTCTTCGACCTTCCCCACCTCGAAATAAACACTGCCATCCTTAGTTGGATATGCGAATCCGTTGGAAATTATGTCTCCGATCATTTCGATAATGGTCTCCATGTTTTCGCTGGCCTTCGGATACATGTCTGCCTTTCTGACACCGAGGCTTTCCGCATCCTCAAAATATCGATTTATGTACCTCGCCGAGAGTTCTGACGGATCGATCCCCTCTTCATTTGCCCGGTTGATGATCTTATCGTCAACATCCGTGAAGTTGGTTACGTGCATCACATCATAACCGAGATATCTCAGATACCTGACCAAGGTATCGAAGACTATCATGCTTCTGGCGTGACCCATGTGTATGTCGTCGTAGACAGTGACTCCGCATACGTACAGACTGACCTTGCCAGGTTCTATCGCAACGAATTCTTCCTTCTTTTTTGTAAGGCTGTTATGGATCCTCAGGGGCATCTTATCACGGCATCATTCTTTTCGGTTTGTTTTACTGTCGGTTGCGGCAGCATCCGCAGATGATGTGCCGGATTTAACGGATCGCAGTTCTTCGACGATTAAACTCAACCTATTTATCTCTGATTGCAAACGGATTATACTGTCATCTCTGCAATCGGGTATGTCATTGTGCATCAGCACATTCTTTTTGTCGATTCTGACACCATCTCTTTCGATAATCTGCCCCGGTATCCCGACTACGGTGCTGTTGTTCGGAACGTCTTTGAGGATGACGGAACCCGCACCGACTCTGACGTCGTTGCCGATTGTGATGTTTCCGAGGACGGTTGCGTTTGCTCCTAATACTACTCTGTCCCCGACCGTAGGATGTCTCTTGCCTTTTTCAATGGAGACTCCTCCGAGCGTGACACCCTGATAAATGGTGACATCATCGCCGACCGACGCCGTTTCGCCGATAACCACTCCGGTGGCGTGATCTATGAAGAATCTCTTTCCGATCGTCGCTCCGGGGTGTATGTCGCAGCCGGTGATCATGTGTGCTTTGTAATTGATCTTCCTGGCCTTTCTGAATTTTCCCTCCAGCCAGAGCCTGTGGCTCTCTCTGTACATAGATACCGCATGCAATCCGGTGTGATACTTTCTAGCATCTTCTTCGTCGATCACTGCCGGGTCCCGCTCCATGACAGCGGCAAGGTCGCCTGAGTCCGTTTTCATGATATGGATGGAATGGCGTTATGCTTAATAATTTATTCAGAAATATGTACGCACAGCAGGTTGCAGTCATCGAATGCGGCACTGCCAAGCGACGGCCGAAACATATATTGTCTCATTCAGTCCCGGCGATCGAAGAAAAAGAGGAGAACGCCGAATGAAGTACATTCGTTCGGAACACAGACAAAATAACACAAGCCGTTTGTGCAATATTGTCTGTCAGAAATGCAGACGGGATTCCCGTTCTGATATGCGAACAATTCGGAGAGGCATCGCTGAAAGGCAATCGTGTTTGCAGCACGGAAGACGCATGCTTCGAAGTCAAAAAGGATGAATCCCCCGCCGAAGTTCCTGTAAAGACGAGATTATGCGGCGTTTTCCGCATAAGATCTCTTTTGGGGAGCCAATTGTACGCAGACCTTCTTGTTTCCGTATCTGCAGTCGCTGAGTGTGTCTATCACATACTCCGCTCTGTCGCCGTTTATCTCGAAATAAGAACATGTTTTTCCGAGTCCTATGCGGCCGATCATGTCGCGGGACAGTTCGGTATTTTTCCTTATCAGATCGGTTATCTGCATCCTTCCGACACCGTCGATCTTTCCCAGATTGACTTGGAGTATGAACATCGTACTGCCCCTTTTTCTGGACTCGGCGGTATTCTGTTTCTCCGGCCTCGCCGAGTGCTCCGGCCAGATACTCGGCTTTGCAGAACCGCGCGGTCTGTATGCCCCTGCCGGGCTTTCCTCTCTCGAAATGTGTATTTCCGATCTTGTCCTTTCGATCGGTCCCATCTGATCCACTCTTATTTTGGTGATTTTCTTTCCCGTCGCCCGTTCGTAGGTTCCGATGCGATGGTCCTCGTATTTGGTCACGAAAGACACTGCGATTCCTTCTTTTCCGGCCCTTCCCGTACGGCCTATTCTGTGGAGGTATGTCTCCGAGTCTGCAGGAACATCGTAGTTGACCACACAATCAACGTTATTGACATCAAGGCCCCTGGCAACGACATCCGTCGCTATGAGTACGTCAAAGCGGTCGTTTCTGAAGTTCCTGATAACCTTCTCTCTCTTACCCTGAGGCATATCGCCGTGTATGGCTTCGATCCTGAAATCTCTGCACAAGCTGTTGTACAGATCGTCAACCATCTTTTTGGTCTGACAGAATACGATGACCTTCGGATTGCCGTTACGGAGTATCATCTGCAGTCTTTCCAACTTTCCGCTTCTCGATACCGGGATGTAGTACTGCACAGTAAGATCTGAGCAAGGTTCGTCCTTTGATATCATAAGTTCCAGCGGTTCGTCCGTTATTTTCATGGCCATCTTCATGACATCATCCGCCATAGTAGCCGAGAACAGCATGGTCTGTCTGTCGGTGGGAAGAGAATCGATTATGAAGTCCAATTCTTCCGCAAATCCCATGTCCAGCATGCGGTCTGCCTCGTCAATGACCGCTTCCTTTATAGCCGTAAGGTTAAGGACTCTCCTCTCAACCATGTCTTTGATCCTTCCGGGTGTCCCTACTACTATGTCTACGCCCCTGTTCAGTCTGTATATCTGGTCGCTGATACTTGCGCCGCCGTATATCGCCGCGCTCCTGTGTTTTGAGTATTTGGACAGTTTTTTAATCTCCAGTTCTATCTGGACGGCAAGTTCTCTTGTCGGAGCGAGTACTATCGCAGACGGCGATCTCGACCCGCTCTTTATCCTGCCGAGCAATATTGCCGCGTACGTCCCCGTCTTACCGGTCCCCGTCTGCGCCTGGGCAAATATGTCTCTCCCGCTCAGGCCTGCCGGTATGGCGGCCTCCTGTACAGGAGTAGGTTCCGTCCAACCGATCTCGCCGATTGCATCCGCCACACTGTCTCCTACTCCCAAATCTCTGAAACTGACCATGATCCTCATTCCGCAAATACCAAAGTCCTGACTGTTGAATGGGACCCTTATATTCTGACAAGGTGTAATGTTGGTAGTATATAAGATAATTGATAGAGGAAACTGTGTTCGTTAGTGTTTTGACTCTCTCTTTGATATGTTTTGCGGAGAGGGCCGGATATTCATCGCGGTTGATCTAATCGATGCATCAGACAGCTGTGTTCAATAAGCTCCGCCCTTTCATCCGCAGTGTCGGGTATGCAATGGGATGATGGTGCATTACTGGAGCGATATGTCGGACACAGTCTGGTGCATGGGTGGGTTATATATCTAAGTGTGAAGATAACGTCGTTGCTTTCCGCAGTATGCGGCATTTGCACAATAAGGAGCGATAACCCATGAACACTAAATCTCTGAAAGGAATCTTTCACTCTTCTCCAAGATCGCACACAGATGGGCGTGACGGGAGGGGGGGGGGGGAAATTATAATTTCCCCGGCCGTCTGAATATAACAGTATTATTTGCTGCTGCTCTGTTTCTCGCAACGGCATTCTTTGTAACATACTCTGAACCTAATGAATCGGATGCCGCCGTTACCGGCACCGGGACCGCCTCAGATCCATGGTACTGCGGTCCCGGTGACAGCGGTAGCGTGACAGCAACTCTCATAGGTGGCGTTCTCACGGTATCCGGCAAAGGCAATATGGGCGATTATGACAACTACCGCGAATCGCCGTGGTACAGCAAGAGAGCGGATATAACTAGAGCCGTAATCGAATCGGGCGTGACATCCGTTGGCATCTATGCATTCGATAGCTGCGAAATGACATCCGTCGCCATACCAGACAGCGTAACGTCCATCGGCGATCATGCATTCTTCTACTGCAAAAACCTGACATCCGTAACCATACCTGACAGCGTAACGTCCATCAAACGGAGTGCATTCGGTAACTGCTACAGCCTGACATCCGTAACCATACCTGACAGCGTAACGTCCATCGGCGATTCCGCATTCTCCGTCTGCAACGGTCTGACCTCCGTGACGATAGGGAGTAATGTGAAAACCATCGGCGAAGGGGCATTCGAAGGTTGCTACAGGCTGACCTCCATCGTTATACCCGGTGGCGTGGCATCCATCGGCGGAGATAGCATATTCGGTGCATTCGGTGGATGCACCGCCCTGAAATCTGTGATAATAAAAGGTAACGTGGGAATCATCGGTAGCTATACATTCGTCGTCTGCACTGGCCTTGAGACTGTGACAATAGAGGGCAATGTGGGAACCATCGGCGAAGGGGCATTCGATAGGTGCACAAGCCTGAAAACCGTGACAATAGAGGGCAATGTGGGAACCATCGGCGAAGGGGCATTCCATAGATGCACAAGCCTGAAAACCGTGACAATAGGCGGTAATGCTGGAAACATCGACAGCACTGCATTCGAGTACTGCACCAGCCTTAAAAGCGTGACAATAGGGGGTGAGGAATCCACTGACGGCACAGACAGAAACGGTCCCGGGAACAACGAAAACGATACAGAGAATGAAAACACCTCGGACGAAGACTCCGGCGGCAGCAGTACACCTTATTGGATTTTTGCTGTTGCAATAGCGGCGTTCATTGCCTGTATCGCAGCGTGGATGTTTTTCTTCAGATGCAGGAAGAGTGATGAGTGAGAGAACGGTAACCGATCTTACACCCCCCCCTTTTTTTCTTTTTTTTTTCAGCATTCGGAAAGATTCCCTCCCGATGCGCGCCGCATTCCGCGGAAAGCTGTGTTTTAGCGATAATCTCTTCGGTATCTCAAAGCAGAAAGGGACCCTTATATTGGGATGCGGTGTATGGGTGTCCGGAGCGTCCCGAATCAATTGAGATGCGGATCGGTACCTGCGTGTTCGATGTACGCAGTGGGGTCTCGGATTCGAAATGCAGACTGTTCCCGTCCCGGCATCAGACATGCGCTTCCGCCGTCCGAGAGTATGTATCGGGTACGGAAAACATGTTTTTCATCAAATATACGTACGGGATTTCGATGTCCGCGCCGGCGATTCCGAGGGGAGGATGCACCCCGATATGATACGTTCGATCCAGGGGATGCGATGATAAGAGAGTCCGCGAGTCCCGAACTGCAACACCGACAATTCCCCGAACATATTATTCCGGAAGATGCGAAAATATAGGAATATCCGACGGGCAGTAAGTTGCCTGCCGAAAGATTTTCCGGAGGCCGGCGGATTTGGGTCCCGTCTCCGGGGACAAACACCTATCATCTCCGAAGACATGTTTCGGTCCTGTACTTCGGGGTCCGGAAGACGGGGTCAGTCTTTTACCATCGCCTCGGCAGACTGTATGCACTTGGTCAGCACCGAGTACGCATTTATCATGTCCCGCTCGCCTACGATGAATATCGTGTCTGTATGACAGCTTACCGTTTCCTCCAGGTTTATGCCGGCATCCGACAGGTTTGTTATCAGGTATGCTATGACGCCGCTTGTATCCACTATCTTTTCCGGAGATTTGACTGCAATCTCCACTAAATTCTCTCTTATCTTTATGATATTGAACCTTCCGACCGTATCTACGATTCTTTCCCTCAGCATACTGTCTGCTATTATCGTCACCGCCGATGCGGACTGTACGCACTGCATTATTGAGTTTTCGTTCCAAAGGTCTTTGAACAGATTGTCCATTTTATGAAGAACAGTCCAGTCGTTCTTTGCCGTTACAATGCAGGTCTTTGTTCTCATTTCCAGTCTGCTGTCTTTGAGTATCCTCAGTATACTGAGTTCGTGATCGCTTGTGGTGTTCAGTTTGCCGGCATAGCGGCGGCATGCTATCATAACAGCCTCCTCGTTATCGACATCCATGTCCTTCATGATCATTCTGGCCAGTGATGAATAGTTAATAAGTCCCTTGGCAACGCAGTCTTTCACGCTTGGGTGCGCATCTATGTACGTTCTGGTTCTTTCCGCAAGGCTTTCCTTCGAGATGCTGTTGGACATGAAACTGAATCACTCTTTGAGTATTTACGTCCTGTCTAGAACATTAAGTCATAAATAGTTTCAAAAAATTATACTTATGTCTGGTATCAGATAAAATCTCTGAAAACAGACATGAATGCATCCTTTTGTTCGGAACTAAGGATCAGCGGCGGAATAAGGCGCATGACATTGCCGTGACAGATGTTCACAAGCATGCCGTTTCCGATCATCGCTTTCTGGATCGCAGTGGCTGTATCGTTGGATTCGAATTCCACGCCGATTATGAATCCTGATCCGCGTACGTCCCTGATCCTATCCGAACCCAGAGCTTTCAGCTCTTTTATCCATTCGCTTCCGACTTTATCTGCATTCCCTACAAGGTCTTCTTTTTCGATTATATCCAGTACGGCGCGTGCAGACCTGCATACGAGAGGATTTCCGCCGAATGTCGTCCCGTGCGTTCCAGGAGTCATCACCTTGGAGAATTCATCCGTCGTGACAACTGCACCTATCGGCACTCCCCCGCCCAGACCCTTAGCCATCGTCATGATGTCCGGAACAACCCCGTAACAGTCCATACCGAACCATTTTCCCGTACGGCCGACTCCGGTCTGCACCTCGTCGGCCACCATCATCACACCGCTGTCCGTGCACAGATCGCGGACACCCCTGAAGAAATCTCCGCCTGCCGTAACGACTCCTCCTTCTCCCTGTATCGGTTCGATCAGAAGGGCTGCTGTGTCTCTGTCGATCAATTTCTTGACGGATTCCAGGTCCCCGAAGTTGTAGTAGCGGTATGCTCCGCTTATCAGCGGTTCGAAAGTTTCCTGATATTTGGTCTGTCCCGTCGCACCGAGCGATGCAGACGTACGGCCGTGGAATCCATTGAAGGCAGACAGTATCTTGCTGCGGCCGGTGCAGCGTACGGCGAGCTTCATGGCCCCCTCGTTTGCCTCCGCGCCGCTGTTCACGAACAGCGAGCGCTTAAGGCCGCTGGGTGTTACCGATGCCAATCTCTCTCCGAGTTCTGCCTGTTCGCGGATGTGATAAATATTCGAAACATGCGTAAGTTTGGATATCTGTTCCCGCATTGCCTCCACCCATTCGGCATGTGCGTATCCTATTGAGTTCACAGCTATGCCCGCCACGAGATCCAGGTATTCTTTGCCGTCTGTATCGTACAGATATGCACCCTTTCCGTGAGTAAACGCTATATCCATGCGCCCGTAGTTCCTGAAAAGATATTCCGAGCTGAGGTTCTTTATCTCTTCGAAATCCATTTGATCACCTAGTTATTACCGTTCCGTGAGGAATGCCCTTGATTGCATCGGTCATTATGCTGCGCGGGTCCTTGCCGCTGACTATGCGCACCGCTTTTACACCGGAATTCAATGCGTTGCGGCACGCCTCCACCTTGGGTATCATGCCTCCGGAGATGACACCGGCTTTTATCATTTTATCAACGGTCTCCAGGCTGACGCTGTCCAGTTTAGAGGATGGGTCTCTGACATCCGTCATTATTCCCGGAACATCGGTTATCGTTACCAATTCCTCGCAGTTTATGCCAGCAGCTATGCCGGCCGCCATGGTATCTGCGTTCACATTGAGATGGTTTCCTTCCCTGTCTGCCCCAATGGGATAGATCACAGGCGTGATGCCGCTGCCCAGCAAGTCGTATATCATGTCCGAATTGACACCTGTCACCTCTCCGACCAATCCCAAGTCGACAGTCACATCCTTCCCGCCATCTGTCACCGTGTACGGCCCCTTCTTTCTGCACAGGGTGCAGAGATATCCCGGAAGACCTATCGCATTGACACCGGATTCCGTCAGACTGCCGGTTATCTCCCTGTTCAGCGATCCGAGGACCTCCTCGGCAACTTCCAGTGTCTTCCTGTCAGTCACTCTGAGTCCGGCCGCTTTTGCGGGTACGAGACCTCTCTTTTCCATTTCATCTGATATCTCAGGACCTCCTCCGTGCACAAGGACTATCCCGATATTGCTGCGGATAAGTTCCGCTGCTTCTTCAGACAGACGTATAAGGTCCGTCTTCCCGCGTATGGCGTTGCCGCCGAACTTCACGACATACGTTTTCATATAATCACGTTGCGTATTCCGCATTGATGCGTACATAGTCGTATGTGAGGTCACATCCCCATCCGATCGCGGATTCTTTGCCTAATGCAAGGTCCACCGCGATTATCACTTCTTTGTTGTCCATCGCCATGCGCACAACTTCGACCGAACGTTCCTCCTGAAAAACAGGAGCTCCCGAATCCAGGATGGGGACCTCTATGTCTCCTCCCTTTATCGTCAGGCGAACATCTTCCAGATTGAATTTGCAGCCGCTGTTTCCGAGTGCCATCATTATGCGGCCGTAGTTCGGATCGGAACCGAATATCGCGGATTTCACCAGCGGTGAGTTGATTATCTGACGTGCGGCCCTGCGGGCATCATCCTTGCTCTCCGCACCGGTGACCTGAACTTCGATCAGTTTCGTTGCGCCTTCTCCGTCCAGTGCGATGGTCTTTGCGATTTTGGTCATGACCGTTTCAAGAGCTGACGTAAATTCGGGGTCATCATCGGCAAACGATCCTCCGGCCTTGCCGTTGGCCATCAAAATGGCGGTATCGTTGGTAGATTGGTCCCCGTCTACCGAGACCATATTCAGACTGTTATCGAGTATCTCCTGCCATTTGCTTCCGAAAGCGGGCGAGAGCGATGCATCGGTGGTCACAATAGTAAGTGTCGTGCCGTGGAGGACCTTCATGTGCGGAGATATCATACCGCTTCCCTTCGATGCCACTGATATGTATGTTAGAGTGCCGTCTTCCAGACGGACACGGACGGAGTATTCTTTCTTTATAGTGTCTGTTGTCATGATCGCTTCGGTGAACAGTCCGTCCGCTTCGCGTCCTGTATCCAGTTCGCGCGCGGCGCGGCTTATCCCGTAACGAATCTTGTGCATGTCAACGAAGCGCCCTATGAGGCCTGTAGACATTACGCCTACTTCGATCGGATCTATGTTCAGTTCCGCGGCAACTGCCTGTTTCATTGCAATGACATCTTCTATTCCGCGGCGTCCTGTCAGTGCGTTTGCATTGCCGCTGTTTATGACGACGGCCGAGAGTTTCGGCGAATTTTCCTTCATCATCACCTGGACCGGTGCTGCTTTAACCTCATTGTTCGTGTAGCCGACGAATGCCGATGCCGACACCTCGGAGAACACCATTCCCAAATCCAGTGCGCGGTACTTCACGCCGCTGTGCACACCAGCGGCCTTGAACCCCTGAGGGGTCGTTATGCCTCCTTCTATAATTTCCATCATCTTCATACACCTAATCCGGGAGTGTCTATTCCTGCGGTTTCTTTGATTCCCAGCATCAGATTCATACACTGTACCGCCTGTCCCGATGCGCCTTTGACAAGGTTGTCCAAGACTCCGAATGCCACTACCTTGCCGTTGACGACGTTCGAAGACACATGTGCGTGGTTCGATCCGACCACCGCACGTATCGACGGCTCTTCCACATAATGGACAAAATACTCTCCGCCGTATTGTTTCCTGTAGATCTCGGACACATCCTCGCGCGACAGATCTTCCTTCAGTTTCATGTAGCACGACGACAGAATGCCGCGCAGTATAGGCACCAGCTGAGGCACCATCGTTACCTTCGTATCGATACCGGAGAAGAGGTGTATCGCCTCTTCTATTTCGGGCGTATGGCGGTGTGTCCCGATGCTGTAAGGTATCACGGATTCACCGCAGAAGGGGTGGTGGAGACGCGGTGAAGGCACCATGCCGGCACCAGAAGTTCCGCTTTTAGCATCCGCAATTATGTCTTCGCCGACCGCACCCGCTTTGATCAGAGGGGCACACGCCAGAATTATGGATGTCGCATAGCACCCAGGATTAGCCACGAGGTCCGCACGTTTTATCTCGTTGCGGAACAGTTCGGGGAGTCCGTACACTGCATCCTGCAGATTTTTTTGATCAGTATGTTCGTGACCGTACCATTCTGAATACTTTTTTGCACTGTGCAGGCGGTAGTCTCCGGACAGATCGATAACCTTCACTCCCGAATCTATAAGTCCGGGAACCTCTCCCATAGCCACGCCGTGCGGGGCCGCAACGAACACCAGATCCAGTCCCTTTGTGTCGCCGATCTTCTCCGTAAATGAGATATCTGAGTATCCCTTCAGAAATGTGTGGACATCGGACACCTTTCTGCCTGCATTCTGACGTGACGTGAGAACTGTCAGTTCCGCATCCGGATGGGTGCAAAGCAGACGGGAAAGTTCGCTGCCCGTGTATCCTGTTCCTCCGATTATGCCCACTCTGTCCATTTATGTACTTCCGATGATTGAGGCGTAGACACGGCCCACTATAAAACAGCGATATATTAGGTTTGTTCAAAATGAGACAGTCATTGTCGTAAAAGTTTCCGAAATGACATAAATGGCTGCGTGAAAACGCAATGTGGCTATGATGACAGCTCTGTTAATACACGCACAGGGAAACGTAGCGAACACATCCCAATGCGTCGCCTGCGTATACGGGACAACGGTTTAAATAACGAAGAGCCATCAAGAAAATGATATAATATGGCATGCGGGAAGGAAGGGCACGGAACAGAGGGCAAAGCGGGCAGAGACAAGGTGATTTTGGCATATTCCGGAGGATTAGACACATCCGTCGCGATACGCTGGATACAGGAGAAATACAATCTTGATGTTATTGCGGTGGCAATCGATGTCGGACAGCCTCCGAGTGACGACGACATAGTCGCACGCGCGGTCAGAAACGGCGCAGTCAAGGCGGAGTTCGTTGACGCGAAGGATGAGTTCGTCAGAGAGTACATATGGCCGGCTCTCAAGGCAAATGCGATGTATCAGAACATATATCCGCTCAGCACATCCATCGCAAGACCGCTGATAGCGAAGAAATTAGTGGACATCGCAAAGAAAGAAGGTGCCAAGTACATCGCGCACGGCTGCACCGGAAAAGGCAATGATCAGGTGAGATTCGATGTGGGCATTGTATCTATGGACCCGGATCTTAAGATAATCGCGCCCATAAGAGAGTGGGTAATGACACGCGGCGAGGAGATAGAGTACGCTGACAGGAACGGAATAGAAATAATAGTCAAAAAAGAAAACCCGTACTCGAGAGACGAGAACCTTTGGGGAGCATCATGCGAAGCCGGAATACTGGAAGATGCCTGGACCGAACCCCCGAAAGATGTGTGGGTACACACAGCGGATCCGGCGGATGCCCCGGATCAGCCTGAGTATGCCGAGATTGATTTTGAGAACGGAGTACCCATCGGAATCAACGGCAAACGCATGAACGGCACGGAACTTATCGAGTCTCTTTATGCTATGGCCGGAAAACACAGTGTAGGCCGCATAGATCATATCGAGGATCGTCTTATCGGGATAAAGAGCAGAGAAGTGTACGAATGTCCCGCCGCGACGGTTCTCATAACAGCGCACCGTGCACTGGAAGCAATGACCGTTACGAAGGATGTCATCGAGTTCAAAAGAGGGATCGAGCAGAAGTTCTGCGAATTGGTGTACAACGGACTGTGGTTCGGAGGACTGCGCGAACCTATCAATGCATTCATCAACGAGACGCAGAATTTCGTTACAGGCACTGTTCGGGTGAAACTCTACAAAGGAAACTGCACTGTCGTCGGCCGCAAGTCACCGTATTCTCTTTATGATACCGGTCTTTCGACGTACGGGAAAGGCGACAATTTCGATCACACATCGGCATTGGGCTTCATCTACTGCTGGGGCCTCCCTGACAGGACGGCAGCCAGAGTCCATAACAAGAAGTGACCGACATGTCCAAGCAGGCACTTTGGTCGGGAAGGTTCGAAGGAGAGATGGACGGGTCGACGCTCAAATTCACGTCCTCGCTGGACGTTGATTCGGCACTTGCATTCTATGACGTAATGGGGTCTTTGGCTCATGTGAGAATGCTGAAGAAACAAAAGATATTGTCCGCGGGAGATGCCGACGAGATAATCAGAGGCCTCCTGTCAATTGTATCCGAGATGGAGCGCAGGGAATTCGAAATAGATGACTCTTTGGAAGATATACACACGAACATAGAGTTCAGGCTTACCTCCGAAATCGGACCAGTCGGCGGCAGACTCCACACCGGGCGCAGCAGGAATGACCAAGTTGCCGCGGATCTCAGGATGTACCTAAGGGATGTGATACTTGAAGCAGTGATCGATCTGGATTCGTTGGCTGCGAGTCTGCTCAAAATAGCAGAGGATCACGGCGATACGATAATGCCCGGATTCACGCACATGCAGCACGCGCAGCCAGTTACGCTTGCCCAACACGTGATGGCACATGTATTCAGACTCTCCAGAGATGCCGACAGGTTCTTCGATGCGTATGACAGAATGGACAGATGCCCCCTTGGCTCTGCGGCCCTTGCCGGAACAACGTATCCGATCGACAGGAAGATGACTGCCGAGGCTCTCGGTTTTGGTTCTCCGACTCAGAACTCCATGGATTCAGTCAGTTCCAGAGATAATGTGTTGGAGACCGTATTCTGCGCTTCTATGGCCGCAGCAGACATGTCGTCCATGTGTGAGGAACTGATAGTCTGGTCGTCGCAGGAGTTTGGATTCATCGAGATGGACGATGCCTACACAACAGGATCATCCATAATGCCTCAGAAGAAAAACCCGGACATAGCCGAATTAATCCGAGGAAGAACAGGCACAGTCGTCGGCGATCTTGTCTCGCTGATGACAATGGCAAAGGGACTCCCTCTTTCTTACAACAGAGATCTGCAGGAGGACAAAAGACCTCTGATGGACTCGATGAAAATCATATCGGACAGTGCTCATATGCTCTCAAAAGTCATATCGTCGATGAAGATTAACAAAGACGCCATGCTCGCAGCGGTCGAAAAGGGGTTCATAAACGCGACAGATCTGGCTGATTATCTTGTGACCAGAGGCATACCGTTCAGAGATGCACACGGAATAGCGGGCGAATCGGTAAGATACTGCATCGGAAGCAGGAAAAAACTCGAAGATCTGACATTAGATGAATTCAGAAAGTTTTCCGATTCGATCGACGAAGATGTTTACAGCATACTCCCTGTGAAGGCATGTGTCGAAAGAAGACGGTCGTACGGCGGGACATCGTCTGGGTCTGTGGATGTGCAGATCACCGAAGCGATGGGGGCCGTCATGGAAAGAAGCGAGAGAGTAAGACAGGAAACCCAGCTGATAGAAAACTGCTGGGATGACCTGTTGAAAGAAGTTTGATCAGATCTTGTCGAACGCCTGTTCCAGATCTGCAATTATGTCCTTTATGCTCTCGGTTCCTATCGAGAGACGGACCGTGTTGGGGAAGATATTCTGCTCTTTCAGTTCCGCATCTGTGAGCTGGGAATGTGTTGTGGTCGCAGGGTGTATGACAAGCGATTTCACATCGGCCACATTCGCAAGGAGCGAAAATACCTTAAGGCTGTCGATGAACTTCGTAGCCTCGGCTTCGTCTCCTTTGATGTCGAATGTGAATATGGAACCGGCTCCGTTGGGAAAGTTCTTCTTGTAGAGCGAGTGGCTTGGGTGGCTCTTGAGCGACGGGTGGTTGACTTTCTTGACCTTGGGGTGATTGTTTAGATAATCCACCACATCCAGTGCGTTCTCCACATGCCTCTCGACACGAAGCGAGAGCGTCTCAAGTCCCTGCAGCAGAACAAATGCAGTCACCGGAGAAATTACTGCCCCCGTGTCTCTGAGAAGCACGGCTCTGATCCTGGTGACGAACGCAGCCGGCCCCAGTGCTTTGTAGAAGCTCACTCCGTGGTAGCTCACGTCCGGGTCCACGAGCTGAGGATATTTTCCGCTTGCTTCCCAGTCAAACTTACCGCTCTCTATAATCAGGCCGCCCAGAACCGTTCCGTGGCCGCCGATGAATTTCGTTGCGGATTCGACTACGATATCGGCACCGTGCTCCAGAGGTCTGTACAGATACGGCGTGGCGAACGTGTTGTCGACAACAAGGATTATCTTGTGTTTGTGGGCGATCTCGGCCACTTTATCTATATCTATGAAATCGGAATTCGGGTTGCCGAATGTTTCGATCAGTATTACTTTGGTGTTATCCTTTATGGCTTTCTCGAAGTTGCCGAGATCGCCGGGATCGGCAAATGTTGTGGTCAGGCCGTATTTCGGGAAGGTGTGGACGAGGAGGTTGTATGTCCCTCCGTACAGGTTGTTGGCCGCCACAATATGATCTCCGGCAAACGCCGCATTCTGCAGGGTGTATTGAATGGCGGCCGCACCGGATGCCACAGCAAGTGCCGCGGATCCACCTTCAAGTGCCGCAATACGGTCTTCCAAAACTCCTTGCGTGCTGTTGGTCAGACGTCCATATATATTTCCGAGTTCTCTGAGACCGAACCTCGCCGCGGCGGTTTTCGAATCTTTGAACACATATGACGTTGTCAGATAGATCGGCACGGCTCTTGAATCGGATGCCGGATCCGGACTTTCCTGTCCTTTATGGAGCTGAAGTGTCTCGAATCTCAGCCCGTTCTTGTTGTTGGGACCCGCGGGGATGTTCTCCTGGGGTGTGCTCTCTGTCTTTGATTTTATTATCGACATTTTGTTTTCTCCCGTGTGCCGCCCTTAGAGCGGAATGGGTATCTCTCATACCCGGTATGTGTGTGAATATTATTACTGAATATAAAACCCACTGCGAAAATTATTCTTATTACGAATAATCAGATAGCCTTCAGAAATGCTAAATGATCAGAATGCCGATTCAGCATGGGATGCCGAAGCCACGCCGCAGAATCCGGCCGGATTCAATCAAAATCTGTTCTGTCGTTCTGAAGTACTTCGAACTTCACTCCCGCAGAATCCAAGAGAACACCGAACCGTTCAGCCATTTTTGAAAGATCGGTGGTTTTGCTGTAAGCTTTAAGATAGAATTCCTTGCGATCAGTCGGGAATATCAGCCTTATCTTGCCCTTTCTGTTGTATCCTTCGGGTTTGCGGTTGCGTTCCAGATCAGACACATTCATATCTATGAACATCTGAAGAATTTCTTCCTCTTCGGGCATCTGTCCTATCTCTTCCAAAAGAGCTTTCAGCATATCCGGGAACACGGGGGCAAGATCTCTGTAGTCAGATTTCCCCCTGAGAACGAAATGGGTGCTGAAGACCTTCATCGTCCGAGGCTAGGCGGAGCTTTTATTTATTTGTTCTTAGGGAGACGGAGCGAAGCTGCGGATACGGGGCGAGTTTCACCGACAATCGCGGACACACAAATCCGATCCGTCGCTGTATGCGCACTCTGCGAAATGGGCACAGCGATGAACATACATCCCGCGGAACCGTGGTCATTCTTGTTTTAAATATAATAACGCAATAATCTCGCCATGAAGACAGCACTGACTATTGCCGGATCCGACTCTGTCGGCGGGGCGGGCATTCAGACGGATGTCAAGGCCATGGCATCGCTTGGTGTTCATGCCGCAACTGTTGTAACAGCGGTGACCGTTCAGAACACAAGAGAAGTCAGCAATATCCATCCGATACCGGAAGAGATAGTCAAGGAACAATTGGAGGCAATCCTTAAAGACTGCAAGGTAGAAGCTGTCAAGACGGGGATGCTGTACAGCGCAGATATCGCGACGACAGTCGCAGATATACTTGAAGATCATGAAATGCCTCTCATCGTTGATCCTGTGCTGGTCGCGACCGTAGGAAATTCGCTGTCGAAAGATGATTTGAAGAAGGCACTGAAGAACAGTCTCCTTCCGATGTGTGAGCTGGTAACGCCCAACAGATACGAGGCCGAAGTGCTGTCGGGAATGAAGATCAGGAACGAGAACGACGCTATGCTGGCCTGCGAAATAATAGGCAAACAAGGATCCTCAGTTCTCCTGAAGGGCGGGCACATCGAATCCGGTAATATAACAGATTATCTCTACTTGTCATCGGAATTCACGAAGATGTCCAAGCCGCGCCTGAACAAGGCCGGCCACGGAAGCGGATGCATACTTTCCTCGTTCATAACAGCCAATCTGGCAAAGGGACTTGATCTCATAAATTCAGTTCTGAACTCGAGGGACCTCATCCAGCAATCGATTGAAACGCAATATGCCGTCGGCCGGGGCGAACCGGTAGTAAACCCGATGGCATCCGTCTCCCGGCCGATCAACAACGCGGACAGATTTGAGGTTCTGGATGCGCTTGATTCTGCTGCAGATCTTATCATCGACAGACTTCCTCACAATCTCATTCCCAAGAACGGACTGAATATCGCATATGCCACAAAAAATGCCGCAGGTCCCGAGGATGTTGCGGCGATAGACAGGAAGATGACTGTGAAGAACGGTCTGCTTGTAAAGAACGGTCCTGCGAAATTCGGTGCCGCCGGCCACCTGTCCTATATTTTGCTGGAGATAATGAGAGAAGATCCTGATGCAAGATGTATGATCAGCATATATCCCGCGAATGATACCATGGACCTCCTTGAAGAGATAGGACTGAATGCCGTCCAATCGGGGAGGAAGGGAAATTCTCTATGGGGAACCGCAACAAGATACCTCATCGAAAGGATCGGCGGTGTTCCGGATGCGATATCAGATAACGATCAAAAGAACGGCATGACTGTCAAGATACTCGGCAAGAATCCGGCCGATGTACTTTCAAAACTTGACTCGATAATCGGCTGACCGCGGCCAAACGAACGGTATCAGGACTCCGACGGCAGACAGAAAGAACCGGTGCAACGACGTTACCGCGTGCACTGGAAAAATGCGGCTATGTATCGGCATTCACAGCATTCGGAAAAAGAGATGCGGAGCCTGAATCAGCCTACCGAGACTATCTCGATCTCAAAATACAGGTCCTGATTGTATCTTTCCTCTGTGGTTTTGTACGAGAAGGTATCCGCAACCCCGTTGCCGTCGGCATCCGTGATTGATTCGATATACCATTTGTGTGTCCCGAAGTCGATCATAATCATCTGTATTTCTTTGCTGTTCCCTTCGGTGGAAACGACCGTGTAGTCCGACACAGAGTATGTGTACAATATGCTGCCGCCGGTGACCGATACCACGTTCAGCGATATCTTACCGAAGTTGCCCTCGGCCATCGTATACGAGGACCCTGCAACAGGACGGTATGTCACCGTTACTGTGTTATTGGCTGTATTGTACGATGCCGATGCGGGCCATCCGTAAGCGGATTTTTCTATTTCGCCGTATCCCCTGAGGTCATATCCGTACAGTTGGCTGAACTGCGACGATGTCATAACCTCGGCCACCGGTATCGAGAACTGCGACGAAGCGGATACCGTACTTTCTGTTTCCGGCGCATTATATCCCTCCCCAGCGGGAATCTTCACCTTGACCTTGTCCCCGACTTTATGGCCTATCACGGCATTTCCGAACCCTTCTAGGACGGTATTACCGCCGGCGACGAAGCTCAGCGGCTTGTAACTGCTTTCGGTATTCAGCGTGAAGTCGTTGCTCTTCAGTACACCGTCGTCATTGGCAACCGACCACAGACTTGTGTCAAAAACTACGCGGTTCTCCTCATCGAAGAACGCATAGTATGTCCCCGTATAATTCACCGAGACCGTGCTTCCGTCGGCGGCCAGTGTGTCGTCGGCTTTCAGATAATTGTTGTAGACCGATGAACCAATAAGGGCGCACACGGTCAGCAGGAACACCACGAAACAGACCGCCATTATCGGGTCTCTGTCTTTCTTGACCTTGATTTCATCGTCAGCCATTATACCGACTCTCGCAATGTGCGTTTGTTATAAAATATATGCGGTCCCTGCCACTGTTCCCGATAAGTGCGGTCTTCCCTCTCCGACGGGGTGTGCGGGTGGCTGTTCACGGCCGTCTGGGGCGAGCGGCTGTCCTTGCGGCCTGTCCGCTGTGCCCTCTTGTTATCCTCCGAGACAGCGTGCAGCGCAGAGATATCAAAACCGTGTCAGAAAACTGAATGCAGTTTGCATAACCCGACGGCAATTAACCGAAGACATCGGGCATCAGGGGACCTCCGACACTGTTCGGTCCGGGGTCCGGCGGCGCAAAATGGCTTTTCCGTCAAACATCTTTTAATATCACGCTTAACATGCGATGGGACGTATCGGCCCCCTTTATGCGGAGAAGCCGAAGAATGCAAAGGAACAGCTGGTATCATGAGAGCATTGTACATTCACGCCGACTCGATGGAGTTCGAGGCGAAGGATAAAACGAAGGTCGCCGAGGAGATATCTGATAACCTCCGCAACGGAAAAATGGATGAGGTACTGGTCGTTTTCGTTACCGTAGAGAGCGGTGACGAGAGCAAGATCGCATACGTCGCAACAGAAGCGTCAAAGGACATCCTGGCCGCAAAAGACAGGATCGGTGCTGAACGCGTGATGCTGTATCCCTATGCACATCTCAGCAACGACTTGGCCAAGCCTAAGGCGAGCATAGAACTCCTTGATCTTCTGAAGGATATGATCGCCTCGTCCGGAGCCGAAGTCACAAGAGCACCCTTTGGGTGGTACAAGGCATTCGATATAAAATGCAAAGGACATCCTCTTTCCGAGCTGTCGAGAGATTTCAAAGGGAAAGAAGAGAAACCTGCGCCCAAAGGCAAGGATACATACTTTGTCCTGACGACTGGCGGCGAGGAAGTCTCCATTGAAGATTACAGAGGAGGGTCGGATTGTCTCAGATTCATGATTGACAAAGAGGCTCTCGGAAAAGAAGCACCGTCAGGCGGGGAACCCGAGTATCTGAGACTGTGCAGGAAATTCGGTATTCAGTGGGAAGCCATGTCCGATGCGGGGCACATGAGCCTTGCTCCGCCGGGAGCGATGATGTTCGATCTCATATCAGATTACGCAACTGCAATCGTCAACAATTCCGGCATAAATGTGTACAACGTAAAGGGCACCAACATGTTTTCGCTGGACGAACCCGCAGTCAAAGAGCATGCGGATCTGTTCGGAGACAGACTTTACAGCATAGACACCGGAAAGAAGAAATTCATACTGAGGTACGCGGCATGCCATCAGCAGTTCGCCATGATAAAAAATTGGAACATAAGCTACAGACAGATGCCGTTCGGTGCCTTTGAGGTCGCCGATTCATACAGACTTGAGCAGTCGGGAGAGACCATGCTTTGTTTCAGGACAAGGCGGCTGAACATGCCGGATTTCCATGTCCTGTGTTCGGCAATGCCGGAGGCACATGAATATTTCACGCGTCTTGACGGCAAGATATACGATGAAATAGAAAATATCGGAAGAGACTATGATATGCTGGTCAATTTCTCTTCCCGCAAAGCATTTGAGGACAACAAGGACATGGTCCGTATGCTGTGCGAGAAACACGAAAAAGATGCCTTGATCCACATATATCCCGAAGGCATCAATTATTACTGGACTGTCAACATAGAGTATCATATGCTCGACCAGATGAACAGACCGAGGGAGATAGGTACTGTCCAGATAGATGTCGGGAATGCCGAGAGATTCAACATAACCTATGCCGACGAGAAGGGAGAAAAGCAGCATCCCATAATACTTCACTGTGCGGTGATAGGTTCGATCGAGAGGTTCATGTATGCCATGCTGGATACCGCAGTCCAGATTGAAAAGACAGGTGTGCCCGGATACCTTCCGACATGGATAACTCCCGACCAGGTGCGCCTGATGCCGATGTCCGAGGACTTCGTTTCGGCAGCAGCCAAAACCGCGGAGGAACTGAGGGCCGAGGGCATAAGGGTGTCCGTGGATGACACGGACGCGACCGTGGGCAAGAAGGTCAGGAGAGCAAAACAGGACTGGTGTTCGTACAGTGCGGTGATAGGAGAGAACGAGGTCGGGAGCGGCAGGCTCAAAGTTTACGTAAGATCCGAAAATAAAGACATCGAGATGACTGCAGACGAGCTTGCGTTCAGGATAGGACATGAGACGGAAGGTTATCCTGTACGCCCAATGTATCTTCCTGCAGACCTCAGCAAACGCTGTGAGTTCTGATCAGGCCGATCTGCACCGAATGGTTTTCCTGCCGCTAGTGTTAATAAAACAGTCGGCGATCACGTACCGTGTTCGAACTTTGTGTGATAACTGACCGTGCGCTGTCGAACGGCAGGTCCGAATCCGAAGTCGCAGCATCTGCGTACTCGGGCGGTGCCGATATAGTGCAGCTCAGGATGAAGGGTTCAGACGGGAAAGAGATGCTTGAACAGGCCGTGGAGATCAAGAGGCTGTCCGATGCATACTCGAGATTCTTCATAGTGAACGACAGGATAGACATCGCCGTGCTGTCGGATGCCGACGGTGTGCATCTGGGGCAGTCGGACGTGCCCGCAGACCGCGCAAGAGAACTGCTCGGCGACGACAAACTCATAGGGGTCACCGTCCGCAGTCTCGCAGAAGCGGCCGAGGCCGAATCGAAAGGAGCCGACTATGTCAGCGTGGGTTCGGTGTTCAGGACAGCCACCAAGTACGACACCACGCAAAACGTGGGTTTGGATATGGTTTTTACTGTGAAGGAGACTGTCGGCATCCCGGTTCTGGCCATAGGCGGGATCAACAGAGGCAACATCCAGGATGTCATACGCGCCGGGGCAGACGGAGTTGCGGTCGTTTCAGCGGTTGTCTCGCAGAATAATATTTCAGCAGCCGCTCATGAACTCAGAGACATGATATTGAAAATAAGACCAAATATATGAAATACCATTGCACCCGAACATGAGAATCAACGGGAAAGATATCGAAATGGTCCCGCCGATGACTTTGAAGGACCTTGTCGCGGGATCCGGATACTGCGAGGACCGCGTGGCCGTCGAACTTAACGGCAGAATAGTTCCGAGGTCAGAGTATGTGAATGTTGCTCTTGACAACAAAGACTCGATCGAAATAGTCGGATTTGTAGGCGGCGGGTGACCATGATCCCAAGCGAGGAAGAACTCGACAGGGCGTTGTGTCTGCGCCACGGCCCGGAGGTCCACGCCACGATCAAAAGTGCGACTGTGGGGATAGCAGGACTCGGAGGACTCGGATCCAACATAGCCGCCATGCTCACAAGGACCGGTGTGTCTCATCTGATCATAGCTGATTTTGACAGCGTGGATATAAGCAATATCAATAGGCAGAATTATTCTCTGCGTCAGCTGGGGTCTGCGAAGGTCAGCGCAACGGATGAAAATCTCAAGGCGATAAATCCGTACATGACCATAGAAAAGCACCATGTAAAACTCACTCCGTCTAACATACCGGATGTGTTCGGAAGGTGCGGCATAGTATGCGAAGCGTTTGATGTTGCCTCAGAGAAGGCGATGCTCATCAACACCCTGCTGGAGAAATGCCCGAAAACAAAGATTGTATCCGGGTCGGGACTGGCAGGATACGGGAGGTCCAACGATATCAGAACAAAAAAGCTGCTGGCCGATCTCTACATGTGCGGCGATGACATAGATATGAAAGGGGTGAAGGGCGGCCTGATGTCACCGCGGGTGAATGTATGCGCGGGGCATGCAGCGAATATGGTTATATCTCTGCTTATGAAGGAAGATCTGTGAAGACGGCCGATGAACTCATAATCGGGAACAAAAGGTTCACTTCAAGGTTCATATTAGGTTCCGGAAAATTCTCGCTCGGAATGACAAAGACCGTCATGGAGAGCGGAGGCATCGAAATTGTGACCCTTGCCGTCAGGAGGGCCAATACCGGAGGGGAAGAGAATATACTGGACTGCATTCCGAAAGGATTGACACTGCTTCCGAACACATCCGGAGCAAGGACTGCCGAAGAAGCCGTGAGGATTGCTCTCCTTGCGAAGGAACTCGGATGCGGGGACATGATAAAAGTGGAGATAATCAGAGATTCCAGATATCTCCTGCCGGATAACTGCGAAACGATAAAGGCCACACGTATGCTCTGCAAAGAGGGTTTCACCGTAATGCCATACATGATGCCGGATCTCTCCGCCGCCAGGTCCATGGCGGATGCAGGAGCATCCGCAATAATGCCGCTCGGTGCGCCGATCGGAAGCAACAAAGGGTTGCTGACGAAGGACTTCATTAAGATATTGGTGGATGAACTGGACCTTCCGGTGATCGTTGATGCCGGGATAGGGAGACCGTCACAGGCGTGCGAAGCCATGGAACTCGGCTGTGCGGCTGTAATGGCAAATACCGCCATAGCCACTGCAGGAGACATACCGATGATGGCCGGGGCCTTCAGACTGGCCATTGAGGCAGGGCGTATGGCATTTGTTTCCAAACCCGGAAGAGTCATGCGGAACGGAGGGGAGGCATCCAGTCCTCTCACCGGATTCCCGGGGAATCCGAAATGACAAGATACTTCACGGATGCGGAGGACTACTGCAGCAATATGGAATCTATACGGTCTGACGTAATGGAGAGTACATTTTCGGCCCTTTCCAAGGCCGATGTTATGTCTTTTAAAGACTCCGATGTTGAGAGTGCGCTCGACAGAGAACGTCTTGATATTGAGGACTTTGCATCTCTGTTATCGCCAGCTGCCGAGGCATATCTGGAGGAAATGGCACGCAGGGCCTCAGACGAAACGCGCAGATACTTTGGAAATTCCGTAAACATGTTCACTCCTCTGTATGTATCGAACCACTGCGAGAACGGCTGTCTTTACTGTGGCTTCAGCAGAGACAATGAAATACACAGGGCAAGACTGTCTCTGGATGATATCGAATCGGAGATGTCCAAAATCGCAGAATCCGGCCTTACCGAGATACTGATCTTAACCGGCGAATCAAGAAAAATGTCCGATGTACACTTCATCGGACGCTGCGTGGAGATCGCGGCCGAGCATTTTCGCAGCATCGGCATTGAGGTCTACCCTATGGATGCCGATGAGTACAGATATCTTCACGGCTGCGGCGCAGACTGTGTCACTGTTTTTCAGGAGACATATAATCCCGGGAGATATGCCGAACTGCACCCATTCGGTCCGAAAAGGATATTTTCATACAGGTTTAACGCACAGGAGAGGGCACTGATGGGCGGAATGAGAAGTGTGGCCTTCGGTGCCCTGCTGGGACTTAGCGAGTTCCGCAGCGATGCTCTGGCGTGCGGCATTCATGCATACATGCTGCAAAGGAAATATCCGCATGCGGAGATATCATTTTCTATTCCAAGGATCAGGCCGTTCATAAATGGGAAATATTCGGCCGTAACAGTATCGGAAACGAATCTTCTGCAGGCCTCGCTGGCATACCGCATATTCATGCCGTTTTCCGGTCAGACCGTGTCATCTAGGGAGAGTCCGGAATTCAGAGACAGCATCGTGGGACTGAGCGCAACAAGGATCTCGGCCGGCGTATCCGTGGGAATAGGGGGACACGCGGAAAAGAAAAAAGGCGATGAACAATTCGAGATATCAGATTCCAGGGACGTGTGCGAAATCAGAAAAGCCCTGACCGAAAAAGGCCTGCAGCCGGTGTTCAATGATTATGTGAGAGTATGATAATTGCAATAACGGATAGGAGCATAAGTTTCAGACCGGATTTTCTGGAACAGATCAAAGCCGTTGCCGATTCGTCCCCCGATATGATAATCCTGAGAGAGAAGGACCTCTCCGAGGCTCAGTATAACCGCCTGGCCATTGAGTGCATGAGGATATGCAATCGCTGCAACGTAAAGTTCTGCGTGAACTCATTCGTGAAGACTGCAATGACAATCGGCAGCGAACGCATTCAGTTATCGTTCGGTTCGTTCGTCGGAGACTTGGAAAGACTGGCAGTATTCGAAGAAGTTTGGGTGTCGGTGCACTCTGCCGACGATGCGGCCGAGGCCGAGAGGTTAGGTGCCACCCACCTCATCTACGGGAATGTCTGCGAGACGGCATGCAAACCGGGAGTTAAGGGAAAAGGAATAAAACAACTCAGAACGGTCTGCGAGGCTGCAGGCATACCGGTTTTTGCCATCGGAGGAATCGATGAGGATAACGCGCGTCTCGCAATGGATGCGGGCTGCAAAGGAGTGTGCGTGAGAAGTCTTCTGATGAGTGCAGAGGATCCATCAGAGATAATGAAAAATATGAGACTGACCGAGTCCTTCGAGCGGTAATGTTATGTCTTTTCGGCACCCGGACCGCTTGTATAGACTGGCCATCAGGCATTATGACAGTTGCCGCGGCCGCCTAAACCGCAAGTCCTATGGTTTTCGAAATCATATTTCCGGAAAAAGATTAACGAACACAGTTTGCAGACCGTAATTTCGGAAGCCGCTGCCGAAAGGTTTTTTGACTTGGGACCCAGACTCGGAGATGCAAATCTGCAATCGGTCGGCCGTTTCCGAATCGGAGTGAAAAGTCAAAATCGGTGGCGATGCGAATGCACCGGCACTGCCGATTTGGACTAAATAATTGAAATGCCCGATTACTCGGGCGGTTTTGATTCATTTCTCTGCAGGAATTTCGGACCTTTCCAATTCCAGTCTCCCAAAAGGTGCATAGCCGCTGGTACAACATACGTGCGCACGAGCAGAGCATCGACTATTATGGCGAAACACAGCGCAAATCCGAACTCCTGCAGCATAGTCGTGCCAGACAGCATCAGCGTACCGAAAGCACCGCCCATGATAAGACCGCAGATAGTTATCACCGACCCGGAGTGGGTGACTGCATGCGTTATAGCATCATCGTTGCTCATCCCTCTGTGCACACGGTTCTCTCTGATACGGGTGGTCAGCAGGATGTCGTAATCCATTCCTAAACCCAAACAGACCACTATGAGGATGATGGGAATCATCCATATTACTCCGTCCCCGAAGAGATTGCTGAATATCAGGTGCGTCACGGCCACGGTCCAGACCACACTCATCAGTATGGTGAGTATAGAACGCACAGGCGTGACATATGATCTCATCACAAAGAACAGAAGAATAAATATCAACGCTATCGCAAGAATCTCCACCTTCAGGAACTCACTGCTGACCAATCCGGATATCTCATACATGACGACAGCACTGCCGGTAAGCCATGCTGCGGCCACCATGTCGGGATTGTTATCCGCAAAGTCGGACATCGTCAGGTCAACGAATTTTATGGTATCCATAGAACGGTCAGACATCGCCTCCTCCTTTGTTATCACAGTGTATTTGACATATGTCAGGTTCCAAAGGGTTCCGGCGTCGGCTTTGTCGCCTCCGACTGATGCCGCCATCCTGTAGTTCACCATGTAATCCATGGTTGCTATCAGGTTTGGATCGCTATACACCGCCTCGTGACCGGTTGCCATTTCATAGCCGGCGATTACCGGCTCAAGAACTGCCGATACTTGTTTTCCCAATGTGTCCGGAAGTTTTGCCGCAGCCTGAGAGTATATCTGCACCGTACGGTCGTGTTCCGTCCCCGCCGCATCTATTCCTTTGATCATTTCATTCCACTGGTATATTCCCCATATTTCTCCTACGTTGTCGTCTTCGGACAGCGACGATGACAGTGCGGAGAGCTTGCTCAGATATTCCTGGGCAGCCGGGTCTGTACTCCAATGCAGCATACCTTCTCCGGGTTCTGTTTCAAATACGGTTCCGATAGATTCACTGACCGCCAGTACCGCATAGTCCGGCATGATCATACCGCCGTTCGAGTATTCCTCAACAGCGTCAAGACCGTCTATGGCCTCCCCCGAAGACATCGCACCGATCATGTCGTACGATGATTCCGATGTAGCCATGATATATGCCGTCGGAATCGTGAAAAGAACGGCTGCGACGATTATTACCTTCGAATATTTTATCGACGCACGGGCCGATTTCAAAAAGTAAGCATGTCCGAGGTTCGAGGCTCTGCCGTACCATCCGTTCTTTGATTTTCCGCCCTCTCTGAGAGACTCTGCCTTCGTGGGCCAGAACAGCCTCTCGCCGAATATTGCGAGTACCGATGTTATGAGGGTGAGTGCCGCAAGCAGCGCAACCACTATCCCCACTGCAAGCATTATTCCCATCGTACTTATCATTGAGAAAGAGCAGATGGACATCGCGCCGAAGCCGATCATTACTGCAAGTCCGGATGTGGTTATTGACTCTCCAGCCCATACGACAGCCTTCTTCAGAGCACTTTCGTGGTCGGAACCGCTGACCCGTTCCTCCCGGTACCTCGCCAGTATGAATATGCAGTAGTCGCATCCTGCACCGAGCATTGATACCAAAAGCAGCATCTCCGTCATGTAGACTATGTTCATGACCGAACCGATCAGATACATCAGGCAGAGAGTAACTCCGAATGCCACTCCGATGGTCAGCGGAGGCATTGCGGATGTCACGAGCGACCTGAAGAACAGACCAACGAGGATAAGAATCATCAAAATCGAGAAAACATCGATCTTGGATATGTCTCCGGCGGCTGTCATTTCCGTGTCGTAGGATATTGCGGGAGAACCGGAAACGTACGTCCTTACTCCGGAGATATCATTCTCGGACAGCACTCCGTTCACAAAGTTCCTGAACTCCGGCGTATCTCCGGAAACTTTGCTGCCATCTATCATCTTCTGGCTGTAGATGACCGCATATACCGCAACACCGCGGTTCTCATCGCCGTCGGCTGTGAACATTCCGTATGTCAGAACCCCAGCTATCTTGGGACTGCCGTCGCCGTCAACGTAGCCCGGAACCTTATCAGATAACGCATCATATATCCCGAAAGTGTGCGCCTTTCCTTCCGGTGTGTCAAACCCCGCCACGAGAAGGACGGCAGACTCGATGGGTATATCCGATTTGTAGAAGTATTTCTCCATTACCTCGGCACCCTTGAGCGATTCTGCATCCGGTCCCGCCATGTCCGTTGTGTCATAATCCAGTACGCTCCCCGCTTTAAGGGCCAGGGGCACTGCGCAGATCAGCACAACGATCCAAACGGCAACAATCAGTTTGGAACGTTTCGATATAACGTCCGCCAGTTTTTCGAAGATCATTGCGCCGAGAATGATTTTCACGATATATACAGTATGCGGAGGAAACGAACGACCGTCATTTTTATTATCGGGACTTCGATTCCGAGACGATACAAATGGTTGACGAAAAATCCATCAAGGCCGCGCAGGAGAAGTACGGAGAACTGCTCAGACGGCAGCTTATGAGGATCGAGGAACTCAAAAAAGAGGGAGATTGGATCGATTACTCCAAACTCGATAAAATTGTGGTCGGTGTCTGCGGCGGAGACGGAATCGGTCCGTACATCTGCGCATCCGCCCAAAAGGTGATGGAATTCCTGCTTGCGGATAAGATCGGAACCGGCAGGGTCGAGGTCAGGACAATCAGCGGACTGACCATCGAGAGAAGGGCGGCGGCCATGAAGGCGATACCCGACGATACTCTTGAAGAGCTGAAAAAATGCCACGTCATACTCAAAGGCCCCACGACGACCCCAAGCAAGGGCGACAGATGGCCGAACATAGAGAGTGCCAACGTGGCAATGAGAAAACAGCTTGATCTCTTCGCAAACGTAAGGCCTGTGTCCGTACCCGGACTCGGCATAAACTGGACATTCTTCAGGGAAAACACCGAAGGAAGCTACGCACTCGGCAGCGATGGGACAAATGTGACCGAAGATCTCGCGATAGACTTCTGCGTCGCGACAGCCCAGGGCACCGAGAGAATCATAAGGGCAGGATTCGAGTTTGCCAGGAAAAACAAACTGAATTATCTGTCTCTCGTAACGAAAGCAAATATCATCAAAACAACTGACGGGAAGTTCCTGTCTCTGACAGAGAAAGTCGCGAAGGAGTATCCGGAGGTCAAATGGGACAGCTGGTTTGTTGATATCATGACAGCGAAACTCATAGACCCTGCCAGAAGATCCGATTTCAGAGTCTTTGTGCTCCCCAATCTTTACGGCGACATAATCACCGACGAAGCGGCCCAGATACAGGGGGGAGTCGGTACGGCCGGAAGTGCCAACATAGGAAAAAGATACGCCATGTTCGAAGCGATACACGGATCTGCGCCGAGGATGGTCGATGAGGGGAGGGCACTGTATGCCGATCCGTGCAGCATGATTAAGGCAGTCGCTCTGATGATGAACCATATAGGCGAGACAGAGAAGGGAAAGAAACTTGACATGGCATTGGACATCTGTGTCCAGTTCGAAAGAAAACTCATAATGACCGGAAGAGACACCGGTGCGACCGGTGACGAATTCGCACAATATGTCATGGATACAGTCAGGAGATCGGATCTCGAGGAAACCTGGAATTACTTTGTGGGAAAGTCCAAAGCCTCATAAAATTATTCTTAGCAGCAGAGGCGGCCGTAAGGCCGCTGTCTTTCGGTTCGCATGAGTTTTTCGAAGAGTTCAGCGCATTCCGGTTTCGGCCGTCTTTGCCTGCGGCGTTCCGTAATCAAACCTGAGACTCAGGATTTATCTCAATGTATTTCCTGTAAGCCGGCAGCATCAGACAGCCTATTCCGTTCCCTAGCAGTACCGTCAGTATGAATATCAACGAATCATAACCGAACATGCCGGCCGAACTGAAGAAGAACATATCCGCTATCGAATGTTCGAACCCGGCTATGATGAATGCAGGTATGCATATGAAGAGTGCCAGATAACTCTTCTTCACCTTGAATTGATCGACTGCGATGAACACCAGAAGGCCGCAGAATATACCCTTGAAAAGAACAGTCAGATCATCTGATGCCAGTCGTGCTTCGCACGATACCGCAGCCTGATCAAGAGGAAATGCCAGGCCCATAATCAGACATCCGATGAAGTTGCCGATTACCGTCAGCACAATATCCAGCATGAATATCGGCGGATTTTCCAGAGCGTACCCTATTTTTCCCGTATACAGTCCGAGTTTGTATGTCATGACTCCGAACAAACCAACCGAGAAAATCAGTGCTCCGATGAACTTGTATTCCGACAGCAGGCAGGCCATTCCGCCTATGCTGATCAGGATCCCGCCGAGGACCGAGCTTACCAGAGTCTTCAAAACGTCCACAGCATCACCGAATAATCCGTTTTGGTATTGTCTGTATCGGTATAATAGCGTTAACAATGCCGGGATGTGTTTCTGTGGTATCAAAAGCCTGTCAGCCATCAAATTTTCTGCGGCAGGCGGATTTCAGCATCCGCGCCAAGGGTTAACGATAATAGGGTGCACATCCATTCATGCCTAAGAGCACCGAAAAGCGGAATGGGAGATACCGTACTTGATCTACGACGTCATTGTGAAAACGGAGCCGGAATCAGAATACATCCGTCTCTCCTACGAGGATGTGCTGAAGGTGATGATTGACAGCCTGCTGTCCAGAGACACGGCCCCTATGACAATCAGGAGACGCTGCTGCGGTTCCGTTCACGAGCAGACCATGTCCGCCGAAACATGCGAAAGGATACGAAGCATTGCGGGAATAACTCCCGCCTGCGGAGATAACGCAGATGATATGAAAGGCATCAGGTCAAAGCTTGATGCCGCAGTGAATAATTGGTACCTGAGGGGCGTGATTTCCGTTTCGGAAGAGAAACTTACCGTAACTTCAGAACAGTGCCCCGCAGATCCGTGATCATCCTCTGACAAAGTTTACGAAGGATTTCAGGATCTTCTCAAGGTATGCATCAAGGTCTCCGTCCACTTTGTACGGAGGATCCATCCATTTCTTTACGAACTCCACCATATCTGTGTTAGTGCATCCGTCCGGGTGTGATTTGACGAGTTCGCTCCAGTGCACATCGGTCACTCGGAAACCCATTGTCTGTTTAAGTTCCACTATCTCCGAATTTGTTATTTTGTATGTGTCCATACGACACGTAACATGCTGGAGCCTATATCAAGTTACCCGAAGTTCATTACGATGTGCATAAAAGGAAACGGGCAGGAATCTTGGAAGACTGCATGAAACATTGTGCGGAACACCCCGTGCATTATATCTGCACTGATCTCCACACTATTCTGTCACCGAACGCGGCTTTGAGAGTCGCCGACGAGTCCTGCAAAGATACAAACAGACAAATCATCAGAAGCCGAATGATACCAAATATCTCCGTTTAGCAGATAATCTTGTAAAGAACATCCGCCTGCGGATCAAAAGTCTGCGGCAACTAGTCAGAAAAAGAAAACTGCCTGGCATCCGGGCCGATATCCGAGTCACCGTACCCGCTGCAGTGTCCCGCAGATTATGACTGAACCGACCGGCAAAGATCAGCCGTTACTGCATTTGTCTCCCGAGCCGCATGAACAGGGCGGCGGCAGATCGTTTACGGGCGGCGGCTGAATCATGTTAACACTCAGAACCCCGTCCGGAGCATTAAGGAAATCTGCGAGGATCTGATCGGTGGGATATTCTCCGTCTGCGATGATTGCCCCCTCGTACTCGGTGAGAGGGAGCACAGACAGTCCTTTTTCAGCGACAAGTTCTTCTGCCTCTCCGCCCCCTGTAACATCTGACGGCACAGTGCACCTGACTACCTTGACATCGATACCTGCCGCAGACAGCAACTCCAGCGATCTGTCAAATCTTTTTGCGTCGTCTGGATACCTCTTCTTCGTAACATCAGAATCGAATACCGTGAGCTTGTGCTGCATACTTTAACATCTGTTGTTTAATATAAAAATTCTGCACATCCGCAGCGGAACAGAACATGCTTTGCGAAGCGGGGATAGTTGTTTGCAAACGAATATCCGCCCAATTAAAAGTTGGTCCGCGCATTCAGGTTTGCAACTTCAAATGGCACAGACCGACGTATGATGGAAAGGGAAACAGATAAAGATTTTCCTGTCCGGACGGCCGTGCC
>JAIRYF010000029.1 GCA_031267895.1 Candidatus Methanoplasma glyptotermitis | reverse complement strand
GAGGGAGATAACCTTGATGTTCTGAAACTCTTGCAGGAAAGCTATCTGGGGAAAGTGAAGATGATCTACATCGATCCGCCGTACAACACGGGCAATGACTTCGTCTACCGCGACAACTTGTCGCAGGGCCGCAGGGAATACGACAAAGGGGTGGGCGTATATGATGAGGATGAAGCACGCTTGTTCCGTAACACAGAGCATAATGGGAGATTCCATAGCGACTGGTGCAGTATGATTTATCCGCGACTTGTGCTGGCAAGGAACCTGCTGTGCGATGATGGGGTAATCTTTATAAGTATTGATGATGGCGAGGTTGCTCAGTTGCGAAAGATTTGTGATGAAGTGTTTGGGGAAAGTAATTTTGTTGCAAATATCGTGTGGCAGAAGAAGTATGGTCCTGCCAATGATTCAACGACCATTTCACCAACGCATGACCATATTATAGCATATGCAAAGTCAATTATAAACTGGCAACCAGGATTGCTTCCTCGCAACGAGTCACAATTGTCTGCGTTCAAAAATCCTGATAACGACGCACGTGGCTTGTGGAGGGCAAGCGACTTATCCGCCCGAACATATAATGCTTCCTGTGACTACATCATTATGGGCAAGAATGGTGAAGAATTCCGTCCACCTGCAAGCAGGAGTTGGATTGTTAGCAAACAACGCTATGAGGAGTTGCTTGCTGATAATAGAATCTCATTTGGTACTAGTGGTGACGGCAGACCTATGCAAAAAAAATTTTTGTCGGAAGTCCGCAACGGCATTACGCCAGAGACTTGGTGGACAAGAGATTTTGCCAATGACAACAAAAGCGCAAGATATGAGATAAAAGACTTATTTCCTGAAAATGTGTTCGATACTCCGAAACCTTCAAAACTGATTTATAGGCTCTTACAAGTCGCGAACGTGAAAGATGGCGATACAACCTTAGACTTCTTCTCTGGCTCAGCCACGACCGCCGACGCTGTCATGCAACTTAATGTGGAAGATGGCGGGAAGCGCAAATTTATTATGGTTCAGTTGCCTGAAATCACAGAGGAAAAATCAGAGGCGTACAAAGCAGGATACAAAAACATCTGTGAGATCGGTAAGGAAAGGATACGGCGGGCAGGAGACAAAATCAAAGCGGGGATCGAGGAGTCAAACAAGCAATCAAAGCTTGATGAGCCGAAAAAACAGGTGCCGGACATCGGATTCCGTGTGTTCAGGGTCGACAGCAGCAATATGAAGGATGTTTACTACTCTCCGGGCAAGTACTCGCAGGCCATGCTTGAAGGTCTGGAATCCAACATCAAGGAGGACCGCACCGATCTCGACCTCTTATTCGGCTGCATCTTGGATTTGGGCCTTTCCCTGTCCATGCCGCATACGCAAGAGGAGATTGACGGTTTCACCGTGCACACATACAACAGCGGAGATCTCATGGCATGTTTCTCAGAGAATATAAGTGACAGGGCTGTCAAAGAGATTGCAAAGAGGAAACCTTCGCGCGCAGTATTCCGCGATTCTGGTTTCGCAGACAGTCCGTCCAAAATAAATGTCGAGGAGATATTCAAACTCCTCCCACCAAAAACTGATATCAAAGTTATATGAGGCTCAGTATATGCTGACAAAAAAGAAGGAAATCAACATACGCAGTTTCGCGACATAGGTTTGGAGGAGTACGGCATGAATGAATTTGGCAACTCAGGTGATGACAAATGAAGCTGAGGTTCAAACATCAGGGATTCCAGGCGGATGCCGCCAAAGCGGTATGCGACGTGTTTGCTGGTCAGCCGTACCTCACGCCGACTTACGTGATGGACAGAGGGATATTCTGTGGCGGACAGACAACTCTCACAGAGGAGCAGGATTTCACGGGATTCGGAAACCACCGCATAGTTCGAGAGCTCAGCGACAGGATGATACTTGAGAACATCAGCAAAATCCAACGCAGGAACGGCATCCCCCCATCGGAGAAACTTGAAGGAAAATATAATCTCACAATAGAGATGGAAACAGGAGTCGGCAAAACATACACCTACATCAAAACGATGTACGAGCTGAACAAACGCTACGGCTGGAGCAAATTCATCGTGGTTGTTCCGAGCATAGCGATACGCGAAGGGGTCTACAAGTCGTTTCAGGTGACCGAGGATCACTTCTTCAAAGAGTACGGAAAGAAAATCCGCCATTTCATATACAATTCATCAGAGCTGCCGGAGATCGATCGTTTCGCATCGGACAATTCAATAAAGGTTATGATAATCAATACTCAGGCATTCAATGCCAGGGGAAAGGATGCAAGATGCATCAGGAAGGAGGACGATTATCGTCGCAGACCGATTGATATCCTCGCTGCCACCAACCCGATCGTCATTATAGATGAACCTCAGTCCGTTGAAGGGAGAGAGACGAAGAAGAGTCTCCAGGAATTCAACCCTCTTTTCACTTTGCGTTATTCCGCGACACACAGAAAAGATAGTATCTACAATAGGATCTACCGCTTGGATGCGATAGATGCATACAACAAGCGCCTGGTGAAAAAGATAGCCGTGAAAGGGATATATCAGATCAGGTCAGCAGCAACGGAGGGGTACGTCTATTTGGAAGAGATAAATCTTTCTAAGAAATATCCGACAGCGACGATCGAGTTCGATGTGAAAGGTAAGGCAGGCATCAGGAGAGCCAGGAGGAAAGTGGACCAAGGATTCAACCTGTACCCGAACTCCAACGAGCTTGATGAGTACAAGGACGGTTTCGTCGTCTCAAGGATTGATGGCAGGGACAGCTCGATCGAATTCACAAACGGAATCAGGCTAACGGCCGGTGATGTTACGGGAAAGGTCAACGAGGGCGATATCCGCAGAATACAGATCAGGGAGACGGTGCTCAGCCACTTGGAGAGGGAGCGCAATCTTTTTCACAAGGGAATCAAAGTGCTCTCCCTGTTCTTCATTGACGAGGTGGCCAGGTACAAAAGATACGACGATGCAGGACAGCCCTATAACGGGGAATACGCGGATATCTTCGAAGAGGAGTACAAGGCTGTGGCGGAGGAGTTCAAAGAGTCATCGACCGGTAACGATGCTTACATCAGGTACCTTGAGGGCATTCTCCCTGAAAGCACCCACGCGGGGTATTTCTCGATAGATAGGAAGAGCAACAGGGTTATCGACAGCAGCAAGTATGAGAATCGGAAGGAACAGACCTCCGATGATTCTGATGCGTATGACCTGATAATGAAAAACAAGGAGCGTCTCCTCGATAGACGCGAGCCTGTCCGTTTCATATTCTCGCATTCGGCACTGCGCGAAGGGTGGGATAATCCGAACGTATTCCAGATATGCACGCTCAAGCGGAGCGGCAGCGATATCAGGAAGAGGCAGGAGGTCGGCAGAGGGCTGCGCCTCTCCGTCAACCAGGAGGGGGAACGTATGGACGAATCGATCCTCAGAAGCGATGTCCACGAGGTAAATGTGCTGACAGTTATAGCGAGCGAGAGCTATGACGAGTTTGCAAAGGGCCTGCAGTCGGAGATTGCCGAAGCAGTGGCCGACAGGCCGCTGAAAGTCACAAAGGAGCTGTTCATAGGCAAGTCGATTGTCTCTTCAGACGGCAGGACAAGGATCATTGATGATGACCTTGCTGACATGATCTATGAAGAACTCATACGATATCGCTATGTGAGTAAAGGCACTATAACTGATGACTATTATGAGGCGAAGAAAAGCGGTTCGGTCAGGATAGAGGGAGTCGCAGACTTTGAGGATTCCGTTATGGCTATATTCGAATCTGTCTACGACCCCAAGGCTATGGTGCCAGACAACGCCCGCAGCAACAACGTGGAGGCCAGACTCGACGAGTCCAAGCTTGACAGCGCGGAATTCAAGAATCTATGGTCGCACATAAACAGGAAGTCGTACTATACTGTCAATTTCGACGAGAACGAGCTCGTTGAGAAAGCGGTGGATGCCCTGAACATAGAGCTCCGCGTATCCAAGCTGTTCTTTCAGGTGGAAACGGGGGCTATGGATCGCATAGACTCTAAAGAACAGCTTCAAAACGGCGATGCCTTCGCCAGATCAGAAATACGTCATGAGAAGGAGACATCCGCCGGCGATTCTGTGAAGTACGACCTCGTGGGGAAGATTGCTGCCGGGACCTGTCTCACGAGGAGGGCCGTCGTCAGAATATTAAGCTCAATAAAACCAGAGGTGTTTGACCTGTTCAAGCACAATCCGGAGGAGTTCATCATCAATGCGTCCAAGAAGATCGAAGAACAGAAGTCCACAATGATTGTCCAGCACATATCATACAACAAAACGGAAGACGACTATGACACCACGATATTCACCGAACCTAAGCTCAAGGGCAAGCTGGGATCGAATGCGATGAAGGCAGGAAAACATCTCTACGACCATATAATCTATGACTCCGCAGTCGAGCAACAGTTTGCGGACAAGCTGGATAAAGACTCCGATGTCGTCGTTTATGTGAAACTGCCCAAGACATTCTTCATCCGTACGCCGATTGGGGAACACAGTCCGGATTGGGCGATAGCATTCAACAAAGGGGGTGTGAAGCATATCTACTTCGTTGCAGAAACCAAAGGGTCCATGTCCTCCATGGATCTTCGGAAGATCGAAGAAGCAAAGATAATCTGTGTCAGGGAGCATTTCAGAGCCATCAGTACAGGGGATGTGAAATACGATGTCGTGGACAGTTACGAGAAGCTCATAAGCATAGTGACAAGTTGATGCTATGTCATCGCGGATCCTCCATTAGTATTGCAGGTGCGCGGTGTGAAGATAGCGCGCCGAAAATATTGCGTACGGGTCCTTTAACACAAAGAACTAATCAATAAGTATGCGCTGGTTCAAGCGACCGAAGAGTGCGGCGGCAATCAGTAAATCATTTCGGCTTCATATCTTTCGTGACGGACGGGACAGCCGCCGTACATTCGGATGAATTATGCCGATTCATATTTGATTTGTATATAAAACATACTGAAAACACGGCAGACATCTGGGTGCGATGGATCAGATCAGCCTGACAGACAGTATCGTATCCATGATGGTATGTCGCAAAAGTGATAATAAAATTGGAGTAAAAGTGATAATAGCTTATGACTTCCGTTCCGAATTTTCCAGAAGATGCTGTATCTGCGATGGAAAAGGCAAAGAAAGAATACCGCGGAAGGCTGGTGGATAAGCGCGTGGATCTTATGCTCAGTTCATTCGGAGGCGTACTCATAACGGGACCCAAGTGGTGCGGTAAGTCGTGGACCGGTTTCCGTCACGCCGGATCGGCAGTGTTCATGGATCAAAAAGCCAGCATTGCAAAAGCCAGATTGGCTCCGTATGAGGTACTGAAAGGCAAAAGCCCTCTTCTCGTGGACGAGTGGCAGTATGTACCCGAGCTATGGGATGCCGCCCGAAGAAAAATCGATTCCGAACGTGTACGCGGAATGTACATATTCACAGGTTCTTCGGTGCCTCCCGAATCAACCCCTCTGCACTCAGGAACCGGGAGGTTTGCAACGGTGGAAATGAAGACACTGTCATCCTTTGAGGCAGGAGACAGCGACGGATCCGTCTCACTGTCCGCACTCTTCGGCAACGGCAGGACAGACACTTTTGTTTCTGACATCGATTTTCCGAAAATATCCGAGATCATATGCAGGGGAGGATGGCCGGATGTCACGTGGTCAGGCGGCAGCGGAGCATATGCGGCAAGAGGATATCTCACATCGACGGCAGAGTCCGACATCTCCCATGCAGACGGAATCAGAAGGAATGCATCAACGGGACGTGCGATACTCAGATCGATAGCGCGGAACAGTGCGACGCAGGTGAAAGCCACAACGGTAAAAGCGGATGTTTCGAGAGATGACGGGACAGAAGTGAGCGAACAGACCGTCAGAAGCTACGTTGAGGCACTTAAGAAGATATTCGTGGTGTGCGAACAGGAAGCCTGGAGGCCGTCTCTGCGTTCAAAGACGCGGATCCGCACTTCACCGAAAATACACCTGACCGATCCGTCCCTGGCCGCAGCGGCTCTGAACGCATCTCCCGGTCTGCTGATGGACGATCCGGATACGGCCGGGCAACTGTTCGAATCTCTTTGTTACAGAGACCTCTGCGTCTACGCTCAGAATATCGGCGGAGAGGTATACTTCTTCCGTGACGAGAATGGGTTCGAGGTCGATGAGATCGTCGTGCTTGATGACGGCAGGTGGGGTGCGATAGAGGTTAAACTGGGTGATTTCGAATTCGATGAAGCTGCAGGCAGTCTGCTCAGGCTGAAAGACAAAATGGCCGACGGGGCGCGCGGACCGTCGTTCCTTGCGGTCGTGTCCGCCGGAGGCGGGGCTGCATACACCCGCGACGACGGTGTGGCTGTGATCCCTATCGACAGACTCGGACCCTGATAGGCATATGTGGCAGTCACAGACATTCGGTAGTCTGCGGCCGGCAGACAAAAGCATGGATTTACGGCAGCCCCGAATATCAGGACAGATGCACCGTCCTGTTTCCGGCAGGTGAATCCGCCAGTCTCCGAATCCGTATAAAACCTTCGGAAAGCCGATCGAAAACGGCCATCATCCGCGGGTGTCTGACAGAATGCGAGGCAATAAGTCTATATCGTCCGGACCCGCATGGCAGAAGCATGAAAAGGTACGATTTGATAGATCATACTGCGGACCTCATGGTCAAGTCGTACGGAAGGACACTCGAGGAATGTTTTGGAAATGCAGGCTATGCGCTCTTCGATCAGACTGTCGATCTTTCCGGAGTCGAACCCAGAGATATGTTCAGAATCGAAGTGTCCGGGGACTGTCCCGAGGACCGGCTGTACTCTTTTCTTTCGGAACTGCTGTTTCTTGAGGATGGCGAAGGTATCGTCCTGTGCGAGATCGAAGTGATTTTCGACGGAGACAGAGTCGTGTGCACCGGAAAGGGAGAAATTCTGAATCGGGACAGGCACCGCATAAAATCGGAGATCAAAGCCGTTACCTTCCATATGATGTCGGTAGATCCTGACGAACCTTCCGTCACCGTCATTTTCGACGTATAAAGAAATATACTGCCATATCTTTCCCGCAGGTGATATAATGCTCAGACTAGGATGGTTCTCGACAGGGAGAGGTCCGGGTTCCAGGAACCTTCTGAAGGAGGTCATGGACAAGAAAGAGGAGGGACTCATCGATGCAGAGATCGCTTTCGTTTTCTGCAATTGGAGCAACGACGAAGAACCCAATCCTAAAAAAGAACAGCGCAGCATGTTCTTCGATATGGTCAGAGGATACGGAATACCCCTGATAACGCTGTCATGGAAGGATTTTCTTCCCGAACTCCGCGGGACCGACGGGGATGCCTGGAGGTCCGAATACGGGAATAAACTCAGGGAACTGACCGGTAAATATGGTTTCGATATGGGGGTGCTCGCAGGATATATGCTGTGGATGGATGACGAAACCTGCCGCAGATATGATATGATAAACCTCCATCCGGCTCTCCCGGACGGTCCGAAGGGGACTTGGGAAGAAGTTATATGGCAACTCATCGAGGAAGGTGCGGATGAACACGGGGTGACGATCCACATATGCACCGAAGACCTGGACAGGGGTGCCGCGCTGACTTATTGTAAGTTTCCGATCAGGGGTTGCGGGTTCGACAGCCTTTGGAAGGATATGGAAAGAAAACTCGAATCATCCTCGCTGGAAGACATAGTCTCAAAGGAGGGAACGGGCGAGCCGCTTTTTAGGAAGATAAGGGAAGAAGGTTCCAAACGCGAGCTGCCGCTGATCGTCTCCACGATCGGCCTGTTCGCGGAAGGAAGAGTGAAGATACAGAACAAGAAAATCGTAGAGGATGGCAGCGTACTTGAGAATCCATACGATATCTCGGCCGATGTGGACCGATCCGTCTGAGGAATTCTCATGAGCGAGTATGATCCGGTCGCAGAGTTGGGTCTTGTGCACGACAAACAGCTTGTCTGCAGTATGACAGGCTTCCTTCTGATGAACAACAGTTCCAGGGACCTCTGCCGACGGTTCGTCGGCAAAGGAGATAAGTTCTACGACATGGTGTCAAGGTACGACGATGTTGTTGCATATATCCTTAACAGGTCCGAAGGACGTTCCGGCAACACGGCAAGGTTCATAGCACCGTTTCTCAAGGCCTTCGGCGTTACCGACTACAAGGCAATGGAACACTGCAGGCAGAGCCTGAAGCTCATGCCTGATGTAAAAAGAGTGATGGGTCATCTGATGGAGACCCTTCCAACGTTCTTCACGACATCGTCTTACGAGCATAACGTCATGAACGTATGCGCGGAGCTGAAGCTGCCGGGGGAACTCATCGACTGCACCTCGGTCAGCTTTGATGATTATGACATGAGCAGACAGGAGGCGAGGATTGTCAGAGACATGGCATCCAGGGTGACTAATCTGAGCATGCCTAGGCGCGAATACGAACTGAACGTTCCTGTCAGGATTCAGCAGGATGAAATGGACATGGTGAGGACTTTTGACGATATATTCGGATCCAAGATGAACGAACTGGGAATATCGGACATGATGAGGCAGATGAAGTCCGTGGGAGCCAACGAGAAGACGTACTTCCTCATTGATCTGAGAAGGAAGACACAGATAGATTTTGACGGAACCGCATTCATCGGCGGAGACATAACAGATATTCATGCGCTTGATGCCGTGCGCGACAGGGGCGGTCTTGCAATGTCGTTCAACGGATGCGATTTCGCCGTGAGGAAATCCAATGTTGCCATAATGTCAAGAGACTGCACGGCGGCCGCCATACTTATTCAGGAATTTTACAATGAGGGCATCGAAGCTGTTTTTGATCTTGTGGAGAACTGGAACAGAGAGACGCTGATGAAGAAAGACTTCCCAGATCCGTATCTAATGTCGGCCATGCTGGAATCCAATCCCCGGAAGCTGCCCGAAGTTTATATCGTCGGCAGGGACAATGTGGATGACATAGCGAAGAAGAGTGACAGGTATCGCAAAGTGCTGCTTGGATGAAGTATGCGGAACCGCAGGAATGGGAACAGTGCTCTGATCGGGATTCGAACCCGAGTCGAAGCCTCGAAAGGGCTTCATGATTGGCCGCTACACTATCAGAGCTTACGGCATCCATAATAGATATTGTTAAAATAGTTTTTGCCGGAATGATGCGGTATAATGTGTGCCGGACGCCGCGCCCGTCTCAGTACAGGGCGCAGCCGTCCGTTAAGAGTTCTTTCTTTACAGAGTCTCTGTCTGCCGGCAGTCCGTCCGGCGGAGACCGAATCTATTCTGATTCTGTCTTTCTGTTTTATCAGCTGCGTACCGAAAAGATGCGGGTTTGTGAGAACCGCGTTCGGCGGGCGCAGTCCTTTTCCGGCGGGATGTGCCGGGAGATCAGGCGGGTTGTTTTGCGCCGCGATGTGACTGTATGGCCGAGATACATGTGTAAACAGATTTGATAATAAGCCAGCGGCGGGTATCGGATACTGCGGGGAGACTTGCCGGATGCGATTATATGTACTTTATATATACACCTTGACGGATGTACTGGTGCGTGCCTCGATATATTGCACGGCACGTTATTGCAACGGAGTTATGAGAATTATGGTCTCCAAACCTTTGAACAGGATTGTTTTCTCCCTAGGATCACCGAGGGGGGGGGGGAAATTATAATTTCCCCAGATATCTGAATATAACAGTATTATTTGCTGCTGCTCTGTTTCTGGCAGCAGCATTCTTTGTAACATACTCTGAACAAAATGAGTCGGATGCAGCTACCGGTACCTGGAACTGCGGTCCCGGCGGCAGTGACAGTGTGAAAGCAATCCTTACGGATGACGGTGTTTTCACGGTATCTGGTACTGGCGGTATGAATAACTATTCGTATACTGCCACACCGTGGTACAGTCTGAGAGCTGACATACATTCCGTCATAATACAGCAGGGAGTGACATCCGTCGGCGATTATGCATTCACCGGATGCACTGCCCTGACATCCCTGACAATGCCCGACAGCGCGGTATCCGTCGGCACACTGGCATTCGCCGGATGCACCGGCCTGACGTCGGTTGATATACCGAGCAGCGTAAAAAACATCGGTCAGAGTGCATTTTCCGGATGCACCGGCCTGACATCGATTGAGATACCTCAGGGTGTGGAATCTGTCGAATACGGTGTATTCGAGAGCTGCGAAAACCTCAGGTCTGTGAAAATGCCAAGCAGTGTGAAAACTATCGGTGCCAATGCATTCAATGGCTGTGTAAGCCTCAGGTCGGTGGAAATGCCAAGCAGTGTGACATCCGTCGGCACGGCATTCAGCGGCTGCACCGAACTCAAAACCGTGACAGTAACCGGCGGGTCCCTTTACAGAGCAATAGATGCATATTTCAGCACGGATGAGACATGGAAACTGCCGGGAATGTCCGATGACACCATAGTGTCTCTTACCCTCAGAGACATCAGTTCCCTGGATTACGATCCCAATAATGACGATGGCAGAGGCGGTATAGCCGGAGATGCGGAAAGGGAACTGCATTACAAAGACGCTGAATACAGATGGGTTGCGGGGAAATGGACAAAGGTGTATGCCGTAACTCTTGAGAAGGGAACGGGCATCGATGAATTTGCGTACATACTCAATGACGGTTTTCCTACCGGATACACCGAACCGTTCACCGTAACACACGGAGATACTCTTATCCTGACAGCTCTGCTGCCGGACGGATACTCATTCGACAAGTGGTCCGTGGAACAGGGTTCCTCGGTACCGGATTCCATAAACAATCCGCTGACCGTACCGTCAGTATCCGGAAAAATATCCTTAACGGCATATGCTTCCCTTATACCCGTTCCTCCGTCTCCTTCGGATACGTATTACCGTGTTGCATTCAGTTCCGGTTCCTACTATACGGTATATGCGGAGAACGGTTCTCCCGTATCTTCAACGTTAACCGTAAAGGAAGGAGGAAGTCTTACATTCGGAATACAGGCATCCGAAGGATATACTGCATATCCTTCCGTTGTTTCCGGAAGTGCAAAGATTACTACTCAGGCTGACGGAAGGTACAGAATATCCGATATACGCTCTGACGTGAGTGTAGCCGTAACCGTGTCCGCAGTCAGCGGAAGCGGTTCCGGAGGAAACTCGGGAGGAGATTCCGGAGAAGGTTCGGGGAACGGCAGCGGAAACGGTTCCGATAGAAACTCAGACGGAGATTCGGAAAGGGACGGCGGCATATCCTATCTGGTTCCGGTTCTCATAGCTGCGGTACTCATTATCTGTGCAGCGTTTGCGTTCATTCTGTTCCTTTTCAAACGCAGAAAGGATGAGGAAGAAGAGGACGATACCTGAATGCGTTCCGAACAATAAACACGGGAGGCCTCCGCAAACACGGCGGTCTCCCTCCCTCACCAAATTTCTTTGCACACAGACATTTCTGCATCTGAAATGTTCTGCCGCCGAATAGGAAAATCGCCTGTTTATCTGCGGTTCCCGATCCGCTCTGCAAAGGCTGCCTTGCTTTTGCATATCTGTCCGAAATAAGAAATCGGCACCCGCTGTATGCGGTTTCCGTTGCAAAACATTTTTAACATGGTCTCCCGCTCTTATGCTGATGGACTTGCTGGCGGGTAATGCAACGCTTATGGATGCCTTTGGGGATCTGTTTGCCATCATAATGTGGATTTCCGCGTTCCTGATTATAATAATGATATTTCTGGAGCACTCGGACCCCAGATCAATAGCTATGTGGGTAGCGGTCCTGCTGTTCATACCCGTGGTCGGGTTCTTCATCTATCTCTGTTTCGGACAGACTTTTTACCAAAAGAGGCAGTTTGCGATGAAGAATGTCAGCGATGAAGATTTGGCACACCTCAAAGCCGGGGCCCTGGATGAACTGAACAAAGAATCCGTGACACCGGAGAATGAAGAAGGCCTGCGCTTTGCCAGAGCGATGCTGGAGGCCGGAGGGTCAATATACAGCAACAACAACGACCTTAGGCTTTACACGGTCGGCAACCCCTTTTTCAAAGATCTTTTGGAAGATATGAGAAAAGCCGAGAAGTTCATACATTTGGAATACTACATCATCAGAAATGACGACGTTACCGGCGAGTTCATGGATATACTGATCGACAAAGCCAAGAGCGGTGTCGATGTGAAGCTCATGATAGATGCCATAGGATTCAAAAAAGGGCCGAAGAAGCGCATAATGGAACTCAGGAAGGCAGGCGGACAGTTCAAACTGTTCCACAGAATGATAACTGTTCTGCTCAGCCCCAGAAAACAGAACAGAAACCACAGGAAGCTGACCGTGATAGACGGAAAGGTCGGTTATGTATCCGGGTTCAACATAGGCGACGAATATCTCGGCAAAGGAGAGATGGGATTCTGGAGAGACAGCGGCGTGAGAGTAGAAGGCACGGGAGTCATACCGATAAACATCAGATTCTTCATGGACTGGGGATATGCCACCGGAAAACGGCTCGATACGACCAACACCGAAGAGATAGAAAAATACTTCAAAATCGATGTGGATACGCATTACGGGAACGGTGTCATGCAGCTGATATCCGGCGGTCCCGATACGAAAAACAATCCTATCGAACTTCAGTATCTTAAATTAATCAATACCGCAAGGAAGACGCTGTACATTCACACTCCGTATCTGGTTCCGAGCAGCGAGATCCAGAAGGCACTGATAATCTCGGCATGTTCCGGAGCGGATGTAAGAATAATAATGCCGGATAAGCCCGATCACCTCTTTGTATTCTGGGTCGGCATACTGAATGCCAGAGAGCTCCTGGACAACGGAGTCCGCGTATATCAGTACAAAAAGGGATTCGTGCATTCCAAGACGCTTGTAGCAGACAGCGAATTCTGTTCGGTGGGTTCCGCAAACCTCGATGAGAGAAGCATGAGACTGAACTTCGAGACGAATGCGATGATATATTCCAAAGAGATCGGAAAGCAGATGACCGATGCTTTTCTGGAAGATCTCAGATGCTGTACGGAATACACGTTGGAAGATTTCATGAAACTTACCAAATGGGACAATTTCAAGATAAGCATCGCACGCCTGTTCAGCCCTCTGGCCTGATTTCCGTGTTTTTTCCGGCAAAATTTTCCGTTCTGTTTCTATCGGTCAGACTCCGAAAGCGTTTTCATACGCCGATACTGCCGTTTCGCAGACGGTCTTGGGGGAATACCGGAACGGTCTTCGGATCCAGGGAACTCAAAGCCGTCTGGAACGACGGATCGTTCCGTCATACCCGCACGGTCCGAAAATTCAGTGACATGCTGCGACCGAAACAGACGGCTGCCTATAATCTGCGGCGGCACGGTTCCTGGCCGTGCGCGTATGTGCACATCACGATCCGCATACGGATCACATGAACACATCCGGTAAGAAAATGGACCTTAGAAGAAAATGCATAGAGAACAGGATGCTTTGGGTGTGTATTTACCGCACATTGCCACGGTTTCGGATACGTGAATTATATATTCAAGTGCGATAATACACCGAGCATACCTTGGATAGGTACAATAAGGAGCAAAACACTATGAACCTTAAATCTCCGGAAGGGATTATTCCTTCCGTAAAAACATCCGCCCGCCCATACAGGGGGGGGGGGAAATTATAATTTCCCCAGCCGTCTGAATATAACCGTACTCTTCGCAGCAGCTTTGTTTCTCGCAGCGGCATTCTTTGTAACACACACAGAATCAAATGAATCGGATGCCGGTGTGGCCTTTACCGTTGACGGTATCGGTTACAACTTTGCCCCCGATTCGGGAGTTTACGCAGTCGAATATAGCGGTGCAGGTACCAACCTGGTGATACCGTCAGCCGTGGAATATGGCGATCGGAGTTACAGCGTGACATCCATCACCGAAAGTGCATTCAAAGACTGCACCAGCCTGATATCCATCGTCATACCTGACAGCGTGACATCCATCGGCAACAATGCATTCAATGGCTGCACCAGTCTGACATCCATCACCATACCTGACAGCGTGACAGCTATTGGCAACGGTGCATTCTACCTCTGCGAAAGCTTGATCTCCATCACCATACCGGATGGTGTGGAAACTATCGGTGACAATGCATTCGACAGTTGCGGCTTGAAATCTGTAACCATACCTGACAGTGTGGAAACCATCGGCAACGGTGCATTCGCTCAATGCACCAGCCTTGAAACTGTGACAATAGGAAGTAACGTGGAAACCATCGGCAACGGTGCATTCAGCGGCTGCGAAAGCCTGACCTCCATTGTCATACCTGACAGCGTGACATCCGTCGGCGGATGGGCATTCGAAAGCTGCATCAGTCTGACATCCGTAACAATACCCGACAGCGTGACAACTATCGGCGAGGGTGCATTCTCTTATTGCGAGAGCCTGAAAACCGTGACAATAGGGAGCAGTGTGGAAACTATCAGCGACAGTGCATTCGAAGGTTGCGAAAGCCTTGAAAACGTAACAATACCCGACAGTGCGGAAATCGGCAGCTATGCATTCTCCAGTTGCACCAACCTGGAGACCGTAACAGTCACCGGATGGTCCGGCGGAAACATCACCACCGACGGAATTATAGATGAATATTTCAAAGACGGAACGGACTGGAAACTGCCTGGAATGTCTTCATCCGATCCTACTCCGATAAAATGTCTGATCTTAAGAGATATCAGTTCCCTGGATTATGATCCTAACAGCGAAGACGGAAAAGGAGGAATAGCCGGAGACGAAGGAAGAGAACTGTATTACAGTAATACCAAGTTCACTTGGAATACTGTTGGATCAGAATGGGGTTTCAAAAAGTATGCTGTAACTCTGACAAAAGGAACAGGTATTATCGGATTCACGCATACCGTAAACGGTATTGATTCCGGAGATGCCTTATCCTTCTTGGTAGAGCACGGAAGCGATCTGATAATAACAGCCGTTCCGTCGGAGGAATATGCATTTGTTTCCTGGTCCGGAGATTCAGATTCCAAGACCAATCCGTTAACCGTATCGGTATCCGATAACATGGCTCTGACTGCAAACGGAGGACTGATAGAGTATTACGTTACATTCGTATCCGGTTCTAACTATACCGTATACGCAAACGGTTCTTCGGCATCATCCGCGGTCGGAGTAACCGGAGGAGGAAGTCTTTCCTTCTCCGTACGTACAGCCGAAGGATACTCTGCTGTTCCCGTCATAAACGGAATAGCATATCTTACAGCACAGGGAGACGGTTCCTACGTTATATCGGAAATACATTCGAACGTGAAAGTATCCGTAACAGTCTCTCCGTACAGCATAAGCGATCCGGACGGAGACGGTAACGGTTCCGGAAACAGC
>JAIRYF010000024.1 GCA_031267895.1 Candidatus Methanoplasma glyptotermitis | reverse complement strand
AAGCGGAGAACTGCTGCTGATCCCCGGCATCTAATATTTTGTTCTTTCTTTTTTCCTTCCCCAACAAAACCACACGAGACCGCCGCCCCCGCGGCGGTCTCCCCCCCCCCCATTTCATGTTTTTCTCTCTCGCTCCGCAAAAATCCCTCTGCAGTTATGATGTGTGCACCCGCATCATAGTGGTGTCCGATAACTCTTCTTCCTCTTGTATTCCTGACTCTGTGCATTCGGGCACAGTATGTTTGGGTTCGGCATTGTTTTGCGGCGGTTGTATCCGGTTCTCGTTGGATCTGTATAAACCGAGACGAATGTCGTTTTACTTATATTCGGAATTCCGAATTGTAGATACATATCTGTGGGCGTAAAGTGACAATACGGATCTTACGTGTAATGACTGAAACGTTCGGCACAGGCTGCAGACAGTAAGCCGATTATCAGATAACGCCGGCGGATTCAGATTTCATACTGTAGCCGATCTTCTTAAACGATTTATGATTCATTAGTTAAATTCATATATTATTAGATATTTGTCTATGTAATCTCAAAATTATGAGATACAAAGGAGGAAAAAAATGAAAATAGGAATAAAGATTGCCGTTCTGATGTTCTTGGTCTTAATAACCGTAACAATACTGGCACCTTCGGCATCGGCAGAATCACTGGAAGATTACGGCATCGATGTCATCGATACTGTGTGGATTTTGATTGCCAGTATCCTGGTGTTAATGATGGCACCGGCTTTGGCTTTGTTCTACGGAGGTATGCTCAGGAAACAGAGCATGACATCAACCCTTGCCCAGTGTACGGTCGCCATGGCAATAGTTTTCCTGTTCTGGGCGATGTTCGGTTTCTCGTTCGCATTTGATGGTTCGTGGCATGACGGAGATTTTTTGGGAATAATCGGAGGAACGGATTACTTGCTTATGGACGGTGTCGCTCCGAATATCCCGTGGGGGACGTTGCCTTCGGTGCTGTTTCTTGTGTTCCAGGGAATGTTCGCGCTTGTCACAGCGATCATCGTTCTTGGTGCTGTTGCGGAAAGAGTCAAGTTCATACCGCTTATGGCATACCTTGCACTGTGGTGTGTTTTCATATACGCGCCCATGACACACATGGTGTGGGGTGGAGGCGCGCTTTCTTCGGGGATTGAAGACATCTTCGGGTGGCCTGTTCTAGATTACGCCGGAGGCACTGTTGTCCACATATGTTCGGGGGTGTCAGGTCTTGCCATAGCAGTTGTTCTGGGAAGACGCAGCAAAAGGATCATAAAAGACAGACCTCACAATATACCGTTCATGTATATCGGAGCAGTCCTTTTGCTGCTGGGATGGATCGGATTCAACGGAGGTTCGGGTCTTGCATTCAATCTTACTCTGATGAATGTCATTCTTGTCACTCTGATCAGCTCGTTTGTCGGTATGATCGCATGGGCGGCTGTTCAGATACTGCACGCAGGACGCGTCAGTGTATCGGGACTCTGTGCCGGAATGCTTGCGGGACTTGTGGGTATCACGCCGGCATGCGGGTTTGTCAGTCCCGCAGGGGCATTGATAATCGGAACAGTTACGTCTTTGGCGTGTTATTTTGCCATACTTCTTATGAGGAAGAAATCCGGGATAGACGATGCTTTGGATGTCTTTGGGCTTCACGGTATTGGGGGTATAACCGGGGCATTGCTCACCGGCCTTTTGGCGGTTAACGGGTGGGGCGGCGCAGGAGACGGCACTGTCGGAGCCATTTACGGTAATTGGGCTCTTCTAGGGGGCCAACTGGTGGCCGTCGGAGGAACGTTCCTATATTGCTTCTCTGTGTCATTCATACTCATGTCCGTGATCTCGAAAGTTTTCAGGTTTTCCGGAAAGAGTGCCATCCTCTCTGAGGAAGAGCAGCAGGTAGGTGCGGATATTGTGGAACACGGAGAGTCCGCATACAACTGAGGCGATGCAAATGAAAATGATAATCGCTGTCATACGTCCCGAAAAAGTCCAAAATGTCAAGGATGCGCTGAAGGAAGCGGGCATACGCGGCCTGACCATCACGCCTGTGCGCGGAAGGGGATCTCAGGGCGGACTTTGTTTTACTACCAGAACAGAGAAGGTTTGTATCGATGAGATAGAGAAGGTCAAGCTGGAGATCGTTGTGGATGATGATAAGAAGCAGACGGCCGTGGATACAGTCAGAGAATACGCAGCCACAGGAACAATCGGGGATGGAAGAATATTCGTCGTTAATATTGAGGAATCTTACAAGGTGAACGACGAACCGAATCTCTGAACTTTACGAACCCCTTAAAACCTCTTCGGCCCGCAAAATCAATCCTGCGGGTACCCGGAGGCGGATATCAGACGGCTGACGCGCCGAATCATATCTCAAAATACGCCCAAATATACAATGACGGCAAGTCCGAGCGTGATCAGGAATGCTATTGCGGGAAAAGAGTTCACTGCTCTGGCCCCCGGTGTCTTCTTGATTAGGTCTGCCATGCCACGAGGTATGATCGGCATGATATATAAGTTACACAGCAGAACCATGGATATCGATTGCGAAAAAGCATAATTGGACATAAAAGTAGGTCACATATGGATGGATGATATGTTATATCCATAGTGCTTCTTTCTGAGTTATAGAAACTTTTAAATACAGAACAATAAAGGCACAGCCGATAAATAAGAATGCTTATATGCGAAAATGCAAATCAAGTTTAGCTGTGAAATTCGAAATGCAGTTACGTTCATATACTGAATCTCTGTCCGAATGCCAAAACAAAAATTTTCAATAAACCATTATATAAATATTTTTGTAATCTTTCAATTATTATTATATATCATGCCTGATATGTCAACTGCATGGCAGTGTCTCGGTAGAGATATTGCTAAAAATTTTTAATGGAGGAAGAAGAATGGCAGACGAAAAAAAAGCTCTCTACGACGCTATGGTTGCCTACAAGGTACCCGCAATACAGCAGGCAGTGGAGAACGCAAGAAAATCGGGAATGACCGCCAGCAAGATCATAGATGCCCTCGGGGAGGGGATGACAGAGGTCGGCATTCTCTTTGAAAGAGGAAAACTGTTCCTTCCGCACGTACTGAGCGCGGCACAGGGAATGAAGAGTGCTATGGAAGTGCTCGGGCCGGAACTCCTGGCAAGCGGGGATGTCAGCGCAAAGAGGGCATCCGTTGTCATGGGAACCGTAGAGGGAGATGTTCACGATATCGGGAAATCGATATGTTCGACAATGCTCCAGTGCGCCGGGTTCGACGTTCATGACCTGGGAAGAGATGTTCCGAAAACATCGTTCATCAGTGAGATAAAGGGAGGCTGCACCATGTGCGGAATGTCGGCTCTGATGACAACAACGATGACAGTCCAGAAAGAAGTCATCGAGATCCTCAAATCCGAGGGACTCAGGGACAAAGTCATCGTGATGGTCGGAGGAGCACCGGTTACGCAGGCATATGCGGACAAGATCGGCGCGGACATCTACGGAGAGTCGGCGAGCGAGACAACGAATAAGGCCAAGACCATCAGCAGCTGAGGTGAAACATATGGCAGAATTCTACACAAGAATGGGCGACGGAAGCAGAGTCTTGATGACCAGAGAAAAGATTCTGAACGATATCCAGGCGGGTATGGCGGATGCTGTGGACATGGGAGGTCTTCCGGACCTTACCCCGAACGACATCGAGAAGCTGTTTGAGATAATATCAGACAAAAACAGAGTCGTGGGTGTCGAACCTGGAAACGAAGTTGTCCTGACGTATGACATAGGACAGCTGGACTTCACCGGCGACAACGGAAACAGCGGAAACGGTGTCGATGTCGGAAGGATGGAGTCAGCACTCCTCCACGAGAGGGCACTCGGTGCAGACACGTTTGAACTTGCACATGCAGACTACAGCATAAAACCGGTCAAACCGGTCATCTCGAACGAGATGCAGACGATGGAAGAGATCCAGAACGAAATCGTGGCCCCGTATTTCTACGGTGCCATGCCGAATGCTGGTCTTTACTACTCCCCCGACGGTCCTTACGGAAATCCGGCCGACCTTATGAGGGAATTCAAAATCGATGAGGCAATGCAGGCTGCGGAGATGACCGCAGATCACCTGGCAAGAGACATTGAATACGTGGCAACGAGGCTTATTGCAGCCGGATCGGACGGATTCAACTTTGACACGACAGCGTCGGCAGGAGATGCAGATGCGGTCGGTACGTTCAAAGGAGTCCGTGCCCTCAGGAAGGCCTGCCCGGACACATATATCAATGTCGGAATGGCCGGAGAGTCAATCATGGGTATACACGGATCAATCGAGTTCGACGGAGAGATCGTCGCCGGAACATACCCCCACCAGCAGGTCAAATTTGCGCAAAAGGCCGGAGCGAATGTATTCGGACCGGTGGTTAACACCAACACCAGCAAAAGCCTGGCATGGAATCTCGGACGCGCAGTGACATTCATAAAAGAGTGTGTCAAAGTCGCCGAGATACCCTGTCATGTGAATATGGGAATGGGTGTCGGAGGGATACCCATGTGCGAGACGGCACCGATAGATGCCGTTACCAGATGCAACAAGGCAATGGTGGAGATCGCCAAAGTTGACGGTGTCTAGGTCGGTGTGGGAGACACAGCCGGAATGGCAGTCCCCCACTTCATGGCTTCCGGAATGGGAGGCATCAGAACGGCCGGAGATCTTGTGGCAAGGATGGAATATTCCAAGAACATGAAGATCGGAAAGGCCAAAGAGTACGTCGCCAAGAAACTCGGAATATCTACCCTTGAAATCGGAGATGAGTACATCATGAGGGGCCTCAGAGAGGAACTCAAGATCGGTGTCGTGACCGGTGTACCCGGTGCTCCGAGAGGTATCGCAGCCAAGATGAATATCGAGAAACTTCTCGATATCAAGATCAACAGCTGTGATATTTTCAGGGAGATGACAAAGAGATAAAACTTTTCGAACTAAGGTGCAGCGGGTTCGCCCGTTGCACCGTTTTGTCCGAAAAGGGGGAGTAACTCTATGTCTGAAAATGAAAGTACAGGCGCAGAATGCGAATGCCAACATGAGGGGGCAGGCCCCGGGAACAGCGGACTGGCACGTTCGGTAAGCTGGAAACAGGGCATGTTTATTGCTTTGGGTGTTCCGCTTCTTATTCTGCCGTCAATTTTTGATGTTTCGTCAATCGTTTGGGGTCTCTGTATCCTCGTATGGTCGCTGTCGGTGCTTCAGGGGTTCGTGCAGAATCTGGCCTACGGAGAGATGGTCACTGTCTTCCCCAATGCCACCGGTCTTCCCGGATGCGCGCAGTCGGTGTTCACACCGGAAGTGCAGGCTTCGAAATACGACAAAGGAAAACTCATAGGCGCGTTCAGCGCATGGTGCTATTGGTTTGCGTGGACACCCGTGGTCGCCATCTTTACGATGCTGATCGGAGATTATCTGATCCAGATGTTCACGATGGATGTCTCTGGATGGTCCGGTCTGGCTCTTTATATGGGAGTCGGTGTGGCGGTTGTTATGCTCATGCTCGTCCTTGGATCGAGAGGTCTGGAGGGCGGTGCGAAACTGGGAACTATCCTCGCGATCGTATCGATCGTGCCGATGGTTGTCATACTGCTCGGTGCTTTTGCAACGGGTATGTTCGATTTCGGTAACATAACCTCGGAATGGACAAAGCCGGATTGGATCTGGAGTCTGCAGGATATCGTACTCCTGTTGGGGTGCTTTGGGCTTGCGCAGTGGAGCGCATGCGCCTGGGAAACCGCTGCCATATACGGGCCGGAGTACAAAGACCCGGGAAAAGATGTTCCCAAGGCACTTTTTGGCTGCGGTATCATCTGTTTGGTCCTGTACTTCTTCGTGTCGACAACAGTGTTCGGTTCGCTCGGTGCGGGCGGAATAAATGATGCGGGGTACGCTTCGCTGGTTCCGATATCCGAGCACGTGTTCGGACAGGCGGGCAGCTATGTTGCGCTCGGCCTGCTGATCGTTGCGATGATACTCATCATACAGACCGGTTTCCTGGGATCTTCCAGGACGCTGCACTCTATGTCATGCGAAGGCAACCTTCCGTCGTGGTTCTCCAAACTGAACAAAAACGGTATGCCGACTAACGCAATGCTTTTCGTCAGTGTGTTCAACCTTTTGCTGGTACTCATAGTCGGTTACAGCTCCTGGGTTATAGAGTCGGGCGATACAGTCATGACGATCCTTTCGGCATCCGCAATGGGATATTGTGTTGCGAACGGGATCGCGCTTGCCGCATACGTGAAGACGAAGACAAACCCGAGGTTCAGAAACTTGGACAGACCGTTCAAGGCTCCCCGCGGGTGGAGGTATATAATCACCGTCATGTGTCTGGTGCAGTTTGTCGTATGGCTGCCGTGTCTGGTATACTGGAGTTACTTCCTCTCGGGAGGATATACTCCGGCCATATTGGGTGCGGTCATCATCATTGCGTTCATTCCGCTTTGGTGCTGGGTGCAGAGAAACGCAAAACCGGTCAGCGAGTGATGTGACTTTTCAAAGGGGGCATGTCTGAGCGGGAAACTTGCGACAGACGGGCCGTGTGCCGTCCCCCTTCATCAAACCCTTTACTAAACACCCTTGCAATGAAGGAGGAATAGAAAAATGAAACCAAACCAATACCCCGGTTTGAACATGTTACAGGGAATAAAACTTGAACTGTTCAGCAAGGACGGGATAGAGGCCATTGACAGAGCGACCATGGAAGTCCTGTCAACATATGGTGTGCAGGTATCCGACGAAGAGGGATTGAAACTCTTCGAGGGTGCCGGCTGCGAAGTAGATTATCAGCAGAAGATGGTAAAGATACCGGAAGGAGTGATCCGCAAAGCACTTTTGACTGCCCCGTCCAAATTCTATCTTTACGGAAGAGAAGAAAGCCGCACAGTCGAGCAGGAACTCAACGGGCGTGTCCACTATATCTGTTTTGGAACAGGCATTCAGATGTGCAACTACATTGGGAATGGAAAGTACGAGACGGTTGACTCAACGGATGCGGACCTGGCAAATTGTGCAAAACTTTGTGACTGGGCGGACGGAATAAGCTACTTTGCCTTGCCTGTGTCGGCAAGAGACTGGGCCGGAAAGGGAGCTGAGGATGTTCACGAGATGCTTACATCTATAGAGAACACAACAAAGCACTTCCACCACATAGACCCGGTCGGAGAACATGTTGAATACTACAGAGATATGGTTGAAGCGTTCTATAACGGAGACAAGAAACTCGCTCGCGAGAAGCCCATAGTGTCAATGCTGGTATGCCCCACGAGTCCCCTTGAGCTGAGCCACAATGCGGCCCAGGTCATAATAAAGGGAGCTAGGTACGGAATGCCTGTTAATGTATTGAGCATGGCAATGGCCGGAGGTTCTTCCTCTGTCTATCTTGCAGGAACCCTCGTTACGCATAATGCAGAGGTCCTTGCGGGAATAACTTTGAGCCAGATCGCGAACCCCGGTGCCAAGGTATGGTACGGAAGTTCGACGACCACGTTTGATCTTAAGCGCGGAACCGCACCTGTCGGATCGCCCGAACTCGGTGTGATCAGTGCGGCAGTCGCAAAACTCGGACAGTACTACGGACTGCCCGTTTACGTTGCCGGTATGTAGACTGATGCCAAAATACCCGATGCCCAAGCGTCGCACGAGAAGACGATCACATCTCTTCTCCCTGCATTGGCGGGAGCCAATACGATATATGGATCCGGTATGCTGGAACTCGGACAGACGTTCTCAATGGAACAGCTGGTAATAGACAACGACATAATCGAGATGGAGAAGAAATCGATGGAAGGCGTGCTCATCAACGACGAGACGCTTGCAATCGATGCGATCAAACAGATCGGCGTAGGAAATGATTTCCTTGCACACCCCTCGACAATGAACAACATAGACCTTGCGTCGGACCCGATGATCTTCGACCGTAACATGATCGGCGACTGGAAAGCAGCCGGATCGAAGAGTGCGGTGGATGTCGCGCATGACATAGTCCTCGATGTGATGAAGAATCATGTTGTGGCGCCGATACCGGAAGATGTTCTGAAGGTCATGAAATCGATCGTCAAGAAAGCCGACGACGAGTTCAACAAAAACAAAGGGTGATGTAATTGTCAATGGAATCATTATCAGAGGAAGCGAAACAGGCAGTCATGGCTTACGACGCCAAGAAGACTGTGGATGTGGCCAAAAGGGTCATAGCAGAGAAAGTAAGCATCGTGGATGTAATAGAGAATGGCTTTACCAAGGGTATGACAGAGGTCGGAGCACTGTATGAGGCAAAGAAAGTGTTCCTGCCGCACATCATGGCCGCTGCGGCAGCCATGAACGCAGCCATGGACCTGCTTACACCGGAACTCGAGAAACAGGGAGCCAAAGCAAGCGAAGGCCTCGGCAAATTCCTGATCTGTTCGATCGAGGGAGATATACACTCAATCGGAAAAGACATCGTTGCGATAATGCTTAAAGTAGCAGGATTCAGCGTTGTCAATCTGGGAAGAGATGTTGCTCTTAAAGAGATTGTTAAGGCGTGCGAGGAGCAGAAACCGATGGGAGTCGGAACATCTGCACTCATGACATCAACGATGGTCCATCAGAAGACCCTTGAGGAAATGCTCAAAAACGCAGGCATCAGGGACAGTCTGATTACGAACGTTGGCGGTGCGCCTGTAACGCAGCACTGGGCAGATGAGATAGGCGCAGACGTCTACTCAGAGAATGCTTCCGATGCGGTCAACAAGCTTACCGCGGTTGTGAGATAAACAAGATTCGGGGTGCGCAAGCACCCTTTTTATGCAAAAGGAGGAGGCAGATTAAATGGAAGTAGATGAAAAAAGAGTAGCCACTCACAAAAAACGCGTTAAGATCGGGTATACAATGGCTTTGTTCTGTGCCCTGTTTTGGGGTATCTGGTATGTTCCGGGTACATTCATATGGAACTTCGACGTCGTGAACCTGTTCCAGGGAGCGATAGACGGACTGAACGGTTTTGAAGTTGATGCACTGCTTGAGGCCGGCGAAGCGTTCAGCAACAAGGCATTCCTTGCTGCGGCAGTGCTGATTACGGGACTCAATGCGGCGTTTGTGATGCTCGCATATCTGATATGGAACCTTGCTCTCGGAAAAGCGAAGTTTTCAGAGATGAAAAGAAGCATAAGAGAGATGAAGGCATGCACAAAGTATTACTTTTTGGGTGCCATCTGCGGAGGTCCGTGTGCCATACTTGGTTCTTTCATAGCAATGGGATATATAGGGGGGGCATTCGCAGCAGTTGCGGCACTCGCATACCCTGTTATAGGAACATTGCTGTCAAGAACGTGGCTCGGTCAGAAGATATCCCGCAGGGCAATGGCCGGTGTGCTGATTATTGTTATAGGAAGCATAACCATATACGCCATAAGCCTGTTCGATGAACTGCAGTCGGGAGGATCGCTGATAGGATACATCGGCGGACTCATGGCTCTGTGCGGATGGGGTATCGAGGGTGCTGTCGCAGCAAAGGGAATCGATGTATCGGAACCCGATGTCGCGATCACAATGAGATTCGGTCTTGAGACTCTGCTGTGGTGGGTAATAGCCATACCGGCACTTGCGATCATGTCGTTCCCCGTTTACGAATATGCGTGGAAGATGATTTCGGACCCGGTTGTACTGCTGTCGCTTGTGATGCTCGGTCTGACGTTCGGATTCTGTTATGTCACCTGGTACAAGTCCTTCCCTCTGATAGGGGTCGGAAGAGGCCAGGGTATCGGAAGTCTCTACGGAGTGTGCGCAGTCATATTCCTGATACTGTTCATCGGCGTAGACGGAGCAATAGGCTCAGATATCACGCACCAGGCATCGCTGCTTATCGGTGCCGCGCTGTGTACTGTGGGGACCCTGATAATGTTCACCGAAAAAACAGACAGCGTCGAATGTCTCAGGGACACGGGAGAATCAAAGGAGGAACAGTCATGATGGAAAACCGTCCTTACAAGTTCCGTATCCTTGAAATCCTGGATACGGAAGAGGCAATGTGGAACAGCGACCTCGTCAGAAAACTTCAGGAAGAATATGGCATGAAGTCGGATTACTACCGAGACTGTCTGAATTTTGACCTGATCGAAGTGGCAGCTTCGGGAATGATATCCGAGATGGAGGCAGAGATTGACACAGAAGGCTCGTTCAAGAAGGACAGCCTGCTTGTGAAATATCGTATCACTCCGATCGGAAAAGATCTCCTGAATGAACTGAGATCAAAGGTAAAACCGATGGGGGCCAGTTAAATGTCAGCGTGGGCGACGGTTGAGAGTTTCTTCTCGGCAGGCATAATACCAAAGTCAGAGTATGTCTACATGATCGTGATTGTCGGTCTGTGTGCTTGGGCACTTTGGAAAGCCCGGAAGATGGTCTCAGAGATCTGATAAACATATTAAGGCGGCCGCAAGGCCGCCACACACGATGGATGCATTCTCGTCTGAATTTATGGAATGTTTTAAATATAACGGCATATTTTTTTGGAATCAGATAGTTATATTTAAATATGATAATATGGCGACATCTGCAACCATATAGTAAATATTAAATACAAATACAACGATATTAAAGACACGGTCCAAAGTGCCAGTGGAACTTGGAAATAAAACAGGCACTTGCCCGGGAGGAAGAATATGAGCAAAGAGCAGATCCTGGCTGATCTTAAAACAGCGGTCGAAACTTGGAACATAAAACTCGCCCAAGATTCAACGAACGCTGCGATAAAAGAGAAGATAAACGTTAAAGAGATAATCGAAAAAGGTCTCGGAAAAGGAATGGAGACCATCGGACAAAAGTTCGATGCGGCAGAGATATATCTGCCTCAGGTCGTGGCTGCATCAAAGACGATGGAAGCAGCCATAAAGATACTTGAGCCCCTCATGGCGGCAGGCGACGGAGCACTCAGAGGCACGGTTGTCATGGGTACCGTAGAGGGAGACATCCATGAGATCGGGAAGAATGTATGCTGTGCGATGCTCAGAGGTGCCGGTTACGGTGTGATTGACCTCGGACCCGACACATCATCGCAGCAATTCATAGACGCAGCGGAAGAGAACAACGCGACCATACTCGGCGGATCGGCACTCATGACGACGACGCTGGAGGCACAGAGGGAACTGGTCGAGGCAGTGAAAGAGATTGACGGACCGTACAAGTGCATATTCGGAGGAGCACCCTGCAGCAAAGCATGGTGCGACGAGATAGGTGCCGACGGATATTCCGCAACAGCAGCAGAGATCATTGATCTCGTGAATTATCTGACGAAGTGATAAAATGGCAGCAACAAGACCGCTTACGATAGCTGATGTATATGACAGATTTGTGAAGGGTAAGAAGGTTGCGGAAAGTGAGTGGGATTACACAGTAGTGCCGACAAAACTCACCGAACTCAAAGAGAAGTACAAGCTCAACTTTGGCAACAAATACATACCCGAAGACAAACAGACGATCAATAACCTGTTCTACGCAGGACTCGAAATGCTCGTTGACACAGGATACTACTGCACGGATCTCGGCCGCGTTATGAAGGTGACCGAAGAAGAGGTGTGGGAAGGGATAAAGAAAACCCCTACGAAGATCATCCTGGGAGAGGGAAGAGACATAGCCCGTTTCTACCCGAGGCGCGGAAACAGCCCCGTGAAGCCAATCATCCAGGGAGGTCCGACCGGATCTCCGATATCGGAAGACATATTTGTCCAGGTCATGCAGTCATATGCCCAAGAGGCAGTTGTAGATGACCTTGTGAACGGTGTCATGACCACAATCGAAGGGCATCCGGCAAAGACCAACACTCCCTACGAAGTTCTCGCTACGATGGCAGAACTCCGTGCAACAAAAGAGGCACGCATAAGGGCCGGAAGGCCCGGCCTCGGTGTCTAGGGACCCGAGACGCCGCTGTCCGCGGCAGGACGTCTCTCTGCAGACATGGTCAATGCAGGCCACAGGATAACCGATGCGCACGAATGCTCGCAGCTCAATGAACTGAAGATAGACATGGTCGGCCTTAACATGCTTGCCGGGTGGACCACGAACGGAGACACCATAATGATCGAGCAGATGCCGATCTTCGGAGGATACACGGGCGGTCTCGAGGAGACTGCAATCAGCGATGTTGCAACAACGCTCGGATCATTTGCTCTGTTCAACGGAAACTTCCATCTGGACGGACCGATCCACATAAGGTGGAATGTGACGACGGCAAGAGAGACCCTCCAAGTGGCCGCTCATGCCGCAGCCGCCATAGATGCCAACACGGACCTGCTGCTTGCGAACCAGTACTATCCGGGAGCCGGACCGTGTACTGAAATGTGTCTTCTCGAGACAGCCACGCAGGCTATAAACGACACAGGTTCCGGAAGGGAGTTGCTGTCTGGTTCGGCGGCTGCGAAAGGTGTCGTTCAGGACAAGACAACCGGTATGGAGGCAAGAGTAATGGGAGAGGCCGCAAGGACCGCTGCCGGAATGAAGGTTTCCGACTTGAACGAAATCATCGGCAAACTCGTTTCGATATACGAGAAAGATTTTGTCAGTCCCCCCGGAGGCAAGAGCTTCCGCGAGTGCTACGATGTGAAGACTGTGAAGCCTACAGCGGAGTATCTCGGCGTGTACGACAAAGCAATCAGCACGCTCAGAGACTGCGGTCTCGATATCAAACACTAAAAACACAAAAGCCGCGGCACCATGCCGCGGCTGTTATTTTTTTATACGCCGACGGATGTCTGGCTACTTGCGTCCCCGTCTACAGGGTCGGTTGTTCTTAATATACAATATATTAAATTTTTCGTTCAGAAAATGTAAATCCTTTAATATTGTTATCCATGTAACGCCGGTATGGTTGCACCAAGAGCACTGGATATCTACGAGTCATTCGATAGGTTCGCCTCTGGAAAGAAGGTCAGAGAGGATACGTGGGATTACGTCACGGTTCCGACAAATGCGTTGGCTATGAAAGAGAAGTACAATATCGACTTTGACAACAAGATAATACCTGAGGATGATGATCTCGCAGACAGGCTGTTTCTGGCAGGTATCGAGATGCTTGCGTGCACAGGATTTTATAATACTAACCTCGGGAGAGCACTTTCCATATCAGAGGAAGAGATACTCGAGGGAATAAAGAAAGCCCCGAACAAAATCAAGATGGGAAGAGGCAATGAAAGAGTGGCCTGCAAGACACGCAAAGGCAATTCAAAGAGAAAACCCATCATCCAAGGAGGCCCCACAGGTGCACCGGTCTCCGAAGAAATATTCCCGCATATGATGCAGAGTTATGCGCAGGAGGCCGCTGTGGATACACTCGTCAGCGGTGTCCTCAATACCGTGAGCGGGAGACCTGCCACTACCAATACGCCGTGGGAGATCAGAGCTACGCTTGCTGAAATAAGGTATGTGAGGGAGGCCTGCAGCATGGTCGGCAGGCCGGGTATGGGTATATAGGGTCCGGAAACACCGCTGTCGGCAGCCGGGAGATTATCGTCAGATCTGTCCGAATACGGTCTCAGATACTATGATGCGCACGAGGTTTCTCAGCTGAACGAACTGAAAATAGACAACAGCGGCATGAATATGATAGCCGGATGGGCAACCGCGAATGATATAATCATGATGGAACAGATGCCCATATTCGGAGGATATTCGGGCGGTGTGGAGGAAACGGCAATATGCGATGTTGCGACCATGCTTGCATCATTCGCACTTTTTGACTGCGATATACATTTGGACGGTCCTATTCACATAAGATGGGGTACGACCACCACAAGAGAGACGCTGCAGATAGCAGCACACGCAGCCGCGGCATTGGATCGGAACACCGATCTTCTCCTGGCGAACCAATATTATACTCTGGCCGGACCGTGTACGGAGATGTGTTTGCTCGAAGTCGCGGCCCAGGCTATAACAGACACGGCCTCGGGAAGAGAGCTGATTTCGGGATCGGCTTCATCCAAAGGAGTGGTGAAAGACAGGACAACAGGTATGGAGGCCCGCATGATGGGAGAGGCAGCAGCGGCAGCGGCAGGTATGGAGATACAAGAGATCAATAGGATACTCGATAATCTGGTATCATCGTACAGAGGTTATTACTCCAAACCGCCTGCGGGCAAACGTTTCCAAGATTGTTACGACATCAAAGAGATAAGACCGACTGACGAATATCTTGATATTTACGACAAGGCACTGAAAGCCCTTATCAACTACGGAGTGTATGTCTGAGGGATCAACATGACGGAATACTGTATCGCATTGGACATCGGTACCAGCGGGCTGAGATCTCAGATAATTGATATGGAAACAAAAAAAACGATAGCGACATCCATAACCGCACGCCATCCGATACCCGGTATGAATGTCATTGATCATGTCAATTTTGCGATAACATCGGGCGAGGATGTGGCAGGCGGACTGATAATATCTGCCGTGAACTCCCTTTTTGCATCTTTTGGCGTAGATTTATCAAAAGTTAAGACGGTTGCAGTATGCGGAAATCCGTTCCAGCTGTCCCTCTTTCAGAACATTGAGATAAGAGACCTCGCTTACGCCGGGAAGAATATGCTGGAGAGTTTGGGTGTTGTTTCTCCTCCCAGAGACGGAGAAACGGTAAAGGCTTCCGATCTCGGAATAAAGGGCATGCCGGATGCAGTAGTCATGATACCCCCCGCCGTGACCCATGAGATCGGGGCAGATGCAATTGCAATGCTACTTATAACAGACGTGCTGGATTCGAAAGAACCGTGCCTCGTCGTCGACTATGGAACCAATGCCGAGATGGCACTGGTCGTAAACGGTAATGTTTACACCGGTTCCGCGGCGGCAGGACCCGCACTTGAAGGCCAGCAGATAGAGAAGGGGATGCTGGCGTCGCCGGGGGCGATAGCCGACGTAAACATCAAAGAAGGCGGATGGGAGTGTACAGTACTGGACGGATCGATGAAAGGCAGCCAGGGGGATACAGTCAATCCGCTTACCGGTACTGTTTCTAAAAAGGGAGATATGCACGGGGAAGCGAAGGGAATAACCGGTACGGGTGTCGTTGCATCGATATGCTGCGGTATCGAGGCAGGTCTCATAATGCCTCCTCATATCGGCAGCCCGGACGGATCGCTCCATCTCCAGGACGGCGTGAACATATATTCCAGAGATATCGACGAGGCAGGTAAGGCAATAGGTGCTCTGAGGGCGGGATTCCTGACTCTGCTGTTGGAGGCCGGAATATGGACAGACGATGTGAAACTCGCGTACATGTCGGGGGCTTCCGGGCTGTATGTGGATGCAAAAAAGGCACTCAGAATAGGAATGGTCGTTCCCGGTGCGGAGAGAATAGTCCAATTCGGGAACACGTCCATAGAACTGGCAAGAAAGCTGGCGATGGGCGAGGTGAGCATCGAAAGTCTCCGTGAATTTGCGAAACGGCTCAGAGCCACCCATTGTATGTTCGCAACAGCACAGGCGTTCAAAGATATTTATTCGATAGAATATTCTCTTTGGTCTCAGGGAATGCCAGCATCGGAATATAACAATATGATGGATGTGTACGGCCTTCCGCATATACCGGACCCGATCCCGGATCCGGATGTGACCAGAATCTCGGCGACGGATCTCCCGGATACAGAAGGTGTGAAGATCATGATGCTTGAAGACGCGGGCACCATTCTTTCCGGCGAGATCAAGGGTTGCATTATGTGCGGGATTTGCATGGAAGAATGCCCCGAGAACGCGATAACCATCGTTGCGGAAGACAACAGAGTATTCGGGAAGATAATGTCCGATCGCTGCGCAGGCACTGCGTGCAGGAGATGCGAAAGAAGCTGTCCTGAAAGTGTTCTCAGCATCACTCCGTTCGGTATGGACGGTCAGCTGTCCTGACCGTGGTCTCCGCCTTCGGGCTTGCAGCTGAGTTCCACTCCAATGATCCCGACTATGATGATTGCCGCAAACATCAGCCTTGTTATCTGCAGCGATTCTCCGAAGATCAGAATTCCCATTACTATGCTGCCTATGGCACCCACGCCGACCCAGACAGCGTAACCTCCTCCGACGGGCAATCCTCTCTTAAGGCCGGAATTCAGGAAGTATATGCTTGCAAAGAGGAAAGAAAGGGTCACGGCGGTCCAGGCGATATTCGCGAATCCGTCGGACATCTTCATCGCAACCGCCCAGGATGTCTCGAACACCCCTCCGGCAAGCACCCACATCCAAGGGTTCATATCAGATACCTCCCAGTGCCAAACCGACGGAGCCGACTAATATCAGAAAGATGAAAAACAGGCGTTTTCTTTCAACGGACTCTTTGTAGAGAAAGACCCCCAGAGCAATTGCCCCCATCGCACCGATTCCGGTCCACACGGCATACGCCGTCCCGACGGGAACCTCTTTCATGGCCAAAGAGAGGCAGAAAGGACTTGCTACGACCAGTATGGCAGTTGCAACAGTCCATTTTTTGTCTGTGAAGTTATCAGACTTTTTCAGTGCTATTATCCATGCCGGTTCCAAAAGGCCGCCTATAATGAGCCACGCATATGCTGTAAGACTGAACACGCCGATATCTCCGATGCAACCCCGATTTCAGAATGATGCAGAAACTGCAATACTATTAATATTGTCCTCGCCTGAGACACAGGTGCGCACAGCCCTATCTATATCTATATGTTATTAATATCTTTTCTCAAAAATTATAGCGTTATACCAATCATTAAATATTAAAACAAAAAATTAAAAAACAGCATTAGATAAATTTAAGTATTATAATACCCTTGATAGACTCGTGGTACTTGGCGTAGTCAATACGCTGGGTAGCATCGCAGATCCTTCCCGTAGAGGGTCGACCTCGTCTGATATTCATTCGAGGATCCTGTCCGCCGGCGGGCATTCTACTCCTCCTCCTTATTGAATAGAAGAGGCGGGCAGGGAACTTATTCTTTGCGGCAGTCTGGTTGTTCCAGCGTCCGTTTTTATGTTTGTGTTTTCAAAGAAGTATTATACATGTAAAATCATTACCGCGGTACATCGTTGATTAACGGGGGACGGTCTGGGACCAGTAGGCCTCTAAAGCTGAACCAGCGGGGTTCGATCCCCCGGTCTCTCGCCATAATAATGCCGGTGGTGATGACATCAATGTAGGTTTCACTGATTCGCAGGTTCAGAAGCTGAGAGAGTTCGGAGACGATCCCAGAGACTCTTCCGTTTTTGAAAACAGCAAGGAAAGAGAAAGGGCGTTCTCCAAAACGATGTCCGATCTGGTCTCTCTGAATGAGAGAGCGATAAAACATATGACAGAGCACCCTTCGAGGCACCTTCTGGCGCAGTTGGAGTCCGATATTGCGGATGCTTTGATATCCAAAGGTTTCGTTGAAGTGAAAACACCGTCTGTGATATCTGCTGCATCGCTTGAAAAGATGACTATCACTCCGGGTCATCCTCTGTACAGGCAGATGTTCTTCATCGACGAAAAAAGATGCCTGCGTCCGATGTTGGCACCCAATCTGTACTACGTGATGAGAAAGCTCAGAGACCATACCGACGGACCCGTAAAAATATTCGAGATAGGGTCCTGTTTCAGAAAGGAGTCCCACAGCGGTGCGCATCTCGAGGAATTCACGATGCTCAATCTGGTTGAGATGGGGCCGAAAAAAGATGCTACCGAGGCTCTGAAGGAGTACATCGACACGGTGATGAGAGTCACCGGACTGGAATATACCCTTTCCGTTGAGGAATCCGATGTCTATAAGGAGACTCTTGATGTGATGGTCGGTGATACGGAGGTATCGTCGGGTGCGGTGGGGCCGCATGTTCTTGATGCCGCCCACGACGTTCATGAACCGTGGTCGGGAGTCGGATTCGGTCTCGAGAGACTGCTTATGATGATGAACAAAAAGGGCAGTGTCCGGAAGATCGGCAGAAGCCTCAGCTACCTTAACGGTGCGAAGATAAACTGACAGTGATAGATTTGAGCATCACCGATATAATCGATAAGGCAAAGATGTGCAGGGGAATATCCTCAGATGAAGCAGCGGAACTGCTGTCTGTAAGTAATCAGAAAGACAGATCCGAACTCATATCCGCGGCGGGTTCTGTGAGAGACAAAGTGTTCGGGAACAAAGTTTTCATCTACGGATTTGTCTATTTTTCCACATACTGCAGGAACAACTGTGCCTTCTGCTACTACAGGAGAACTAATGACCTGTCCCGTTACAGAAAGACGGAAGACGAGGTGCTGGCACTGTCTGCGAGCCTCAAAGACGCAGGAATAAACCTCGTCGATCTGACAATGGGCGAGGACCCTGTTATGTGTGCTGGCGGCTACAGAGAACTGCTAGGGATGGTCAGAAGGGTCAGGGATGAGGTGGGTATCCCGATAATGGTATCTCCGGGAGCTGTTCCCGAAGAATCCTTCTCTGCATTCAGGGATGCCGGTGCCGACTGGTTCGCATGCTATCAGGAAACATACAACAGAGATCTGTTCTCGAAACTAAGGCTGGAGCAGGATTTTGATAACAGGCTCAATCAGAAGATATGGGCGAAAAGGGCCGGGCTGCTCACAGAGGACGGCATGATGGTCGGTCTCGGGGAGACTCTCAGAGACAGAGTCGATGCAATCACGAAGATGGGTTCGCTGGGATGCGAACAGATACGCGCGATGACGTTTGTTCCGCAGAACGGGACACCGATGGAAGGCATGAAACCTGCGGAGTCCGATGATGAACTCAGATCCATAGCCGTTATGCGGCTGATGTTCCCGGACCGTCTGATACCCGCTTCGCTGGATGTGGAGGGAACCGCAGGACTGAAAACAAGACTTGATGCCGGGGCAAATGTTATAACATCCATAGTCCCGCCGCACATGGACCTGGCAGGAGTTGCACAGCACGAACTGGACATAGATAACGGCCACAGATCGGTAGCCCATGTGCTGCAGATGCTGGACGGCATGGGTAAGAGAGTAGCCACAAATACAGAATACGCAAGTCTCCTGAAAGATCTGCGGGCCTGGAACAGGTGATTTGATGAAAATAGGAATCGTCGGAGGGGCTCTGCAAGGTATAGAGGCAGTATTCCTGTCGGAGAAAGCAGGATTCGAGACTCTGGTAATTGACAGGAAGGAGTCCGCTCCCGCGCTGTCCCTGTCGGATTCTCGGGAGGTTTTTGATATTACAGAGGATGCCGGAAGGGCCAGGAAAGTCCTTGGCGACTGCGATGCGGTGATCCCGGCGTGCGAGGAAACGGAAGCACTTGTTCTTTTGGACAGGATCATGGAGGATTCTCAGATTCCGCTGCTCTTTGACCTTGATTCGTACAGGATTTCATCGTCAAAGGAGAAATCCAACGCAATAATGGCCGGAATCGGGATACCTATTCCGGAACCGTGGCCGGAGTGCGGATTTCCGGCGATAGTCAAACCCTCGTCGCAGAGCGGCAGTGTGGGAGTGTCTGCAGTGAACAGCGCAGAAGAGATGGATGCTGCGGTTAAGGCCGTCACAGATATGGAAGATATCCCGATAGTGCAGGAGTTCGTTTCGGGAAAGAGTGTGTCAGTGGAGGTAATCGGCAACGGCGAAATGACAAGATCATTCTGCACCACAGAAGTGGTTCTTGATTCAAACTATGACTGCAAGATGGTGCTCTGTAAACCCAATGTCCTGCCGAAAGAGGATAACGAACTATTCTCGGGGATGGGAAAGAAGATCGCACAGAGGATTGGTCTGAAAGCACTGATGGATGTTGAGGCAATATACACCGAAAAGGGACTCAGGGTGCTGGAGATAGACGCGCGCATACCGAGTCAGACGCCGGCCGCGGTATGGGCCGCCACAGACATCAATATACTGGAAGAACTGACCTTCATGCATACGGGCAGGAACACAGGCAGGAAGAACAGGAACGGATGTTCTGCATACGAACACTACTTGGTGGAAAACGGCAGCCTGATCACATGCGGCGAAAAAACCTTCGGGAAGATAACCAAACCGAGATTCGAACAGAGATTCTTCGGATCCGATGAGGCTATAACCGACTACCTTCCCGGGAAAGACACTTGGGCAGCAACCGTTATCACGCGGGGAAGGGATCCCGCGGAGGTCCTGGAAAATAGGAAGAAATTCATACGTAATGTTATGGACGAATGCGGATTGGATGAGTACAAAGACAGATCTCCGAAGATGATATGATGACCAGGCTCACAGACGACATGGTAAAGGATATAATCGCCTCTCTTGGCAGCACGGACAGAATGCTGGTGTCTCTGACAGGCATGAACACGCTGGAGCTTGCGTGCGATGCCGTAGGTATAACTCCTGATATGATAGATCTCCGCGGGATACGGGTCGGAGTGGTTCCGGTGACATCCGGTCTGGGAGTCATAAGAAAATTCTCGGAATCCGTCGCGGAGATCGTAAGGAATTTGGGAATGGAATCCGCCGTCACCGAAGCCTCTGACGTGGCGGGTCTTGCCGAGGCACTCTCGGCTGGGTGTGAAATAGTGTTCATGGCGGATGATGTTCAATTCATTGCTGTCAACACCAAAAATGGCAGACATTCTGACAACTCCTTCTCAACGGCAGCCGGATACGTTTCCGCGCTGAAAGGCGCGGCAGGAGGTCTGGCAGACAGGAAGGTCTTGGTTCTGGGGGCGGGAAGAGTAGGCGGAACAGCGGCCGAACTTATGGTGTCGATGCATGCGGAAGTTACAGTATACGACACCGACAGAAAGAAATCGGAGGACCTCTCCCGCAGAGTGGGGATAAAGATTGCAGACGATCTCGGAGATGCACTGCTGTCTCACGATCTTGTATTCAATGCATCTCCGGCTCCCATAAGTTCGGATAACATCAGGGAAGGTTCGGTGTTTTCTTCTCCGGGCATACCATTTCCGTTTGACGATACGGGAATAAAGAAAACGAAGGCAATAATCCACGATCCTCTGGACATAGGTGCGGCGGTAATGGCGGTACAGAGCGCATCATTTTCCAGGCTGAAACCCTAAATGAATAAATAATCATGATTCCGTGGCGGGTGTCATGAAAGCGTTGCTGATAAATGGTTCGCCCAGAGAAGGCGGCAATACTTCCGAATTGGTAAAGCAGTTTATGAACGCAGCCTGCGGTAAGGCGGATATCGAAGAGGTCCGTATATTCGGCAAAGATATCAGCGGTTGCAACAACTGCGGCACATGTCAGAAAACTATCCTCAGGGAACACTGCACGATCAGTGATGACATGTCCGATCTTTATCCTAAATTCATTTCGTCCGATCTGATAATATTCGCATCGCCGATATACATGTGGCAGTTCACTCCGTGTACCCTTGCGTTCATTAACAGACTGCACTGTCTGTGCTGGTCAAGCGACTTAGAATACAACGAGATGGCCGGGAAAAGCATGGCTGTACTCATCACTTCAAGCGACGCGGAAGACGCCGCAGATCTTGCTGCCGCCGGTCTCAGAGAGTTCTGCGGGTTCTTCTCGATCAGTTACAAAGGAGATCTCAGAATACCGTTTGCCGGAAAGAGCCGTATATCCTCGGGAGAATACGACGGCGAGATCAGAGAGTTTATCGGCCGGGTCTTCAGGTGAGATCAATCGTACCTGCGGTTGTCCGTCACGTGTTGCGCCTTACCTTCGAATCTCCTGAGTGTTCCGGGCAGAACGAGTTTGACATTCGTTTTTATGTTCAGTACGCTCTTGAGCCTTTCCTCGACATGTTTGGACATCCTGCCGAGTTCCACCATGTCGTCCGTCAGGTATGATTCGTCAAGTTCGACCTCAACCGCCATGTCGTCCGTGTAGTTTCGGTTCTCCAGGGTTATATGGTAGAATGTACTCAGATACTGGATCTCGCCTATCACGCTTTCTACCTGAGAGGGGAACACATTTATGCCGCGGACCACCAGCATATCGTCGGTTCTTCCTGATATCCTCATGAGGCGGGGATGTGTCCTTCCGCATTCACACGGCTCCCGGATGATTGCTGATATGTCTCCGATCCTGTATCTTATCACAGGGAACGCCTCTTTCTGCAGCATGGTGATTACCATCTCGCCCCTCTCGCCGTCCGCACAGAGGTCGCCGTTCTTGTCGAGGATTTCCAGGTAGCACAGATCTGCCCACACATGGGCACCGCACTGTTTGCTGCATTCGAGGAACGACGGGCCGTACAGTTCGCTTGCGCCGTAACAGTTGTGCACCCGTATCCCGGTTCTGTTCTGAAGTTTTGTCCTCATGCTTTCGGACCAAGGTTCTCCTCCGGCTATTGCCAGCCTCATCTTTGTGTCATTCCTGAGATCGACACCGATGCCGTCGCAGACATCTGCGATATGGAAGAGGTACGAAGGGGTGCCCGCAAACGCCGTGACCGGCAGATCTCTCATCAGCTGTATCTGCCTATCTGTGTTTCCCGTTCCGGTGGGCAGCACGGTTACGCCGATTTTCTCGGCCGCATAATGAACTCCGAGCCCTCCCGTGAACAGCCCATACCCGTGGCAGTTCTGCAGTATGTCCTTGTCAGTCATCCCAAAGGACACCATTCCTCTGGCCAGCGATTCCGCCCAGTCTTCAAGATCTTTTGCGGTATATCCGACTATGGTCGGTTTACCGGTAGTGCCGGAAGAGACATGCATCCTCACAAGATCCTCGCACGGTCTCACGAACAGTCCGTCCGGGTAGTTGTCTCTCAGATCTGATTTATTCATGAAGGGGACCTTGCGGAAGGATTCGAAATCGGTTATGTCGTCTGGGGATAAACCGGCTTCCGTCATACGCTTGCGGAAAAATCCAGACGAATCATACATCGTACGGACCTGCTTCTTCAGCAGACTCAGCTGCAGTTTTTCAAGCTCCGCACGGGGCATTGTTTCGATTTCTTCGTTCCAAAAGGTCATGATACCACATTATCGTGTCATTCTTTGGCACGGCCGAGGAGTAGATCACTTAAATATTTTTGGTCTCTCTAACTGTGTCCGGCAATCTCTGTTTTTCAATTCGCAGTGCCGGATACGCAGGGGGAGGGAGCAGGATGCAATGCAGGGTCGCTGCGCCGGATACGGCCCGGATGTGCAGTCGATTATATATTCAAGCGGAATGATTCACCGGCATGCACTGTGATATAGAACAGCGCGTACAGCAATAAGGAGAAAAACTCATGAATATGAAATCTTCGAAAAGAATTATCTCTTCTCTGGGTGTAACACACGGCCAGGGGGGGGGGGGGAATTTTGATTTCCCCAGCCGTTTAAACATAACGGTATTGTTTGCCGCTGCTCTGTTTCTCGCAGCGGCATTCTTTGTGACGTACGCGGAACCGAATGAATCGGATGCCGCCGTTACCGGTACCGGAACTTTCGACGATCCTTGGTACTGCGGTCCCGACGGCAGTAGCAGTGTGACGGCGACTCTTATAAACGGTGTTCTCACGATATCCAGCAGCGGTGCCATGGATAATTACACACACACTTCAGGTGTAGTAAATACGCCATGGTGGAACGAGAAAGAGAGCATAGTAAGTGCTGTAATAGAGGAAGGCGTGACATCCATCGGCATCCGTGCATTCTACAACTGCACCAACCTGACATCAATCAACATACCTGACAGTGTGACAGAAATAGGCGACGCTGCATTCTACCTGTGTATCAAACTGACATCAATCAACATACCGGACGGCGTGACACAGATAGGCGACACTGCATTCTACCTGTGCTCCAGACTGACATCCGTTGTCATGCCAGACAGCATGATATCTATTGGTGCCAGTGCATTCCAGGCCTGCGCCAGTCTGGAATCCGTTGTCATTGACAGTGTGACATCCATAGGCAACTATGCATTCCAGGGTTGCACCAAGCTGGAATCCGTCGAAATACTCGGCAATATGCTGACATCCATTGGCGACAATGCATTCAATGGTTGCTCCAACCTGACTTTTGTTGCCATGTCCGGTAACTTGAAAACCATCGGTAGCAGTGCATTCAATGGTTGCTCCAACCTGACTTTTGTTGCCATGTCCGGTAACTTGAAAACCATCGGTAGCCGTGCATTCAATGGTTGCTCCAACCTGACATCAATTGTCATACCGGACGGCGTGGAGACCATCGGCGATCGGGCGTTCTACAACTGCACCAAGCTGGAATCCGTCGAAATACTCGGCAATACGCTGAAGACCATCGGCGACAATGCATTTCAGGGTTGCACCAAACTGATATCAATCATCATACCTGACAAAGTGACATCCATTGGTGGATATGCATTCTACAAATGCACCAGCCTGGAATCCATTGTCATACCGGGCAGCGTGAAAACCATAGGCACCACTGTATTCTTTGAGTGCACCAGTCTGACATCAGTTGTCATACCGGACAGTGTGACAACCATCGGCACCCAGGCGTTCCAAAACTGCACCGCCCTGACAACCGTAACCGTCACCGGAGGGTCCGGAGGAAACATCACCGCCGACGGAATCATAGACAAGTATTTCAAAAACGGAAAGGGCTGGAAACTGCCCGGTGCAAACTACGCCGCAAAGTACCTAATACTCCCGGACATAAGTTCCGGAGATTATGCATCAACAAACATTGCAGCATACGCAGGCAGGGAACTGCATTACAGCGACAAAGTATACACAGCAAGCGGTTCATCATGGACTGAGAGTACGTCGCTGTATACAGTATCGGGAACCGTTAAGGATTCGGACAGCGCGGGAATAGAAGGCGCGAAAGTATCCCTGGGAACAAACGGAGTGTATACTGCGTTAACGGACGCAGACGGAAAATACACAATAGCAAACGTTCCCGCCGATACCTACAACATAACCGTAACCAAAGCAGGATACGTTACGGGTACAATATCATCCGTAACAGTATCCTCTTCAGACGTGACCGGTAAAGATATCAGTCTGAACGTAAGCAAGTATACGGTATCCGGAACCGTAACCGCAGGCGGAAATTCCGTACCATCGAACGTGACGGTATCCTACACATCGGATAACTCATCGTTCTCATCAGGTAACGTAACAACAGACGGATCCGGAAAGTATACCATATCTGACATACCACACGGAACATCCCTGAGCATAACTGTCGCAGA
>JAIRYF010000022.1 GCA_031267895.1 Candidatus Methanoplasma glyptotermitis | reverse complement strand
ATGACGTTCCGCTTGCTGTGTATACTTTGTCGCTGTAATGCACTTCTCTGCCTGCGGCTGCTGCGATGTTTGTTGATGCATAATCTGCGGAACCGATGTCCGGGAGTATCAGGTACTTTGCGGCATTGGTTGCACCGGGCAGTATCCAGCTCTTTCCATTTTTGAAATACTTGTCTATGATTCCGTCGGCGGTGATGTTTCCTCCGGACCCTCCGGTGACTGTTACGGTTGTCAGGTTGGCGCACAGGTAGAATGCATTGGCGTCAGAGAATTTCACACCGTCAGGTACGACAATTGATGTCAGACTGGTGCAACTCTGGAATGCACTGGCGCCGACGGATGTCAGCTCATTGCCAAGTATTGTAACGGAAATCAGGCTGGTACAGCCGGAGAATGCATAGTCGCCGATGGTCTTCACGCTGCCTGGTATGACTATAGATGTCGGGTTTGATTTATAAAATGCATAGTCGCCGATGGATATCAGTGTATTTCCGAGTATTTCGACTGAGGTCAGGCTTGTGCAGCCTATGAATGCCGCTATGCCGATGGATGTCACTTTGTCCGGTATGACAATCGATGTCAGTTTGGTGCAGCCATCGAATGCGTGTCCATCGATGGATGTCACACCGTCCGGTATGTTGATTGATGTCAGGCTTGTGCTGTTGTAGAATGCACCGGCGCCTATCTGTGTCACGCCGTCCGGTATGACAATCGATGTCAGGTTGGTGCAGTTGTAGAACGCCTGATTGCCGATGGATGTCACGCCGTCCGGTATGATGATCGAAGTCAGACTTGTGCAGTTGTAGAATGTACGGATGTCGATGGTCTTCAGCGTATTGCCGTGTATTTCAACGGATTCCAGCTTGGTGCAGCTGTAGAACGCCTGATTGCCGATGGATGTCACTTTGTCAGGTATGACAATCGATGTCAGTTTGGTGCACCCAAAGAATGCACTGTGGCCTATTGTTTTCACACTGTCCGGTATGACAATTGATGTCAGGTTGGTGCAGTTGTAGAACGCCCGATCGCCGATGGATGTCACGCCTTCCCCTATTACAACACTCACTATGCCGGCTCTCTCGTTCCACCACGGTGTATTTACTACACCTGAAACAAGTGTGTAATTATCCATGGCACCGCTGCCGGATATCACGAGAACACCGTTTATATGAGTCGCCGTCACACTGTCACTGCCGTCGGGACCGCAGTACCATGGATCATCGGCGGTACCGGTACCAATAACAGCGGCATCCGATTCGTTTGGTTCCGAGTACGTCACAAAGAATGCCGCTGCGAGAAACAGAGCAGCGGCAAACAGTACCGTTATGTTTAAACGGCTGGGGAAATCAAAATTCCCCCCCCCCCTGGCCGTGTGTTACACCCGGGGAAGAGGTAATTCCTTTCGAAGATTTCATATTCATGAGTTTTTCTCCTTATTGCTGTATACACTATACAATATCACAGTGCTTACCTGCTTGTATCCGTAAACTTGAATATATAATGTACGTAGGTCCTGCTCCGGTTAAACCCTCCCCATTCCGGCTGATTAACCGCAGGATATCAGATGGCTATATCCATCATATGTTTCAGTTTTCCGAGTTTCATTATGCCAACGTCGGACACGCCGTATATGTCTGCCTCTGGATAATTCGAACTGCCCAATGCCGGTGCCATTATGCATTTACCGTCAATCGTCAGGTCATTTCCCGATGAAAAAGGACTGAAAGGAGGCAGCACGATTATGCCTTCCTCTTTTTGGTGAACAAAGCAATGCATTTTCATCCCTCCTCCTATGGCACCGGGTATGCGCACGGACGGATGTTCATGCCCGATTATCACAGGTCTCACTTTGGAGTCCTCGTGTCCGTGTTCCATTCTGAATCCGCACATATCGACATAATCGGCTGTGATGAGTCCCACATCAGAAAGGATATTCTGCAGGAAGTTATCGTGATTCCCCTTCACGACTGTCACATCGGACACCTCCATGATGAGTTCGATTATTTTTCTTACTTCCTCTCTGGCTTCGCGTTTTGACCGCTTGAAATCGTGTTTTATATCGCCGAGGAGAACGACTCTTTCCGGTTCGTACTCGGAGAGGATGCCGTTTATGGCATCTCGTATCGATTTTGTGTTCATTCGGGGAATGTACACGCCTTCCTCCTCCAGTGCGCTTTCGTAACCGAGATGGAGATCCCCTATGACAGCCGTCGGCCCGTCATCAAGCATCAGACATCTGTCGTTGGTCACCTTTACACGGGGGAGAATCTCGCACGACCGCATGAAGTCAATATAACATTGCGAGTATTAATGCCTCCTGCACCGGTGCCTGCAGAGTTTACCTTCATTTTTTTGCATTTCAACAGACGGCTGTGCATAGCGGGAGTATACCTGTGCATCCTGCCGAATGTTTCCGGATACGTCAGACAAACTCACAGTCACAATGCAGAAAAAATTTGTGCTGAAGGAAGAGAGAAGACGGAATGCAAATAAGGAAGCATAAGAGAGAGGGAAAGAGAAAGGAATCGGAAAGAAGAGGAAGGCAGAAGATACCGTCGCAAAATTTGCTGTGGCATCTTCTGTGTTTATGTCCAGGAACGAAAACTGTATGCATGCGGCGGCTCTCCGGCATGGCAGACCGGTAAAAAGCTTTATTAGGGGCTTGTATAATCTGCGGGTCAATCGTATGGCCGGGGTGGGGTAGCTTGGTTATCCTTGGGGATTGTGGATCCCTTGACCCGGGTTCAAATCTCGGTCCCGGCCCCTACTTTTAACTTTACAGCATCGGCGGGGGAACGGTTTTATGGTATGGGAAGGACGGCTGGAAAGAATAGATCAAAACAGGTGGGAAATACCGATGGGAGAGTTTCCCGGTATGAGGACCAACGCTGTCATCTATGCCAGCGAATCCATGATCGATCAGATACGGTCGGACAATGCTCCGCAGCAGGCAGCCAACGTAGCATGTCTTCCGGGCATCGTCGGCAGTTCTATGGCCATGCCCGACATACACTGGGGTTACGGATTCCCTATCGGGGGTGTTGCGGCGGTTGATGCGGACAGCGGGTCTGTCTCCCCCGGAGGAATAGGTTTTGATATCAACTGCGGAGTGCGCCTCATAAAAACCGATCTCACCGTCGATGATTTAGACGGCAATACGAGCATTCTGATCGACGAACTCTACAAAAATGTGCCGTCCGGACTCGGATCCAAAGGGCTGACCAAGATCGGAAGCAGCGAAATCGACAGCATACTGTCAGAAGGATCCGGATGGGCCGTAGAAAACGGATACGGCTGGGAGCGCGACCTGAAAGTTACAGAAGAGACGGGTCGCATGTCTGACGCGGATCCGTCAACGGTGAGTGACAAAGCCCGCAAAAGAGGAATCCCGCAGCTTGGTTCGCTTGGATCCGGCAATCATTTCCTCGAACTGGATGTCGTTGACAGTATCTTTGATCAGGATACCGCAAAAAAATTCGGACTTAAAGAAGGAACGGTAACGGTAACGGTCCATTGCGGTTCGAGGGGGTGCGGACATCAAATTGCCACTGAATACCTTCAGGAGATGGAAAGGTACGTCAGAAACAATGATGTCCGGCTTCCAGACAGGCAGCTTGCCTGCGCACCGCTGGACTCAAAGCTCGGAGACGATTACTACAGAGCCATGTGCTGCGGTGCCAATTATGCGTGGGCAAACAGACAGATGATAACCCATTGGATCAGGGAATCTTTCGAGAATATCCTCGGAGATTCTGCGGAGAACATGGGTATGGATGTGGTGTACGACGTGGCCCATAATATCGCAAAGAAAGAGCACCATGATCTGGACAGACACTCCGAAAATGTTCTGGTTCACAGAAAGGGGTCCACACGTGCATTCGCTGCCGGGAGACAGGAGATCGGTCCGGTGTACAGAGATGTCGGGCAGCCCGTCATAATCCCCGGCGACATGAGAGTCGGAACATACGTGCTTGTCGGGAAAAGAGGCGCCATGGAAAACACATTCGGCTCCGCCTGCCACGGTGCCGGACGCAAAATGTCCAGAAAATCGGCGGTAAGCAGCCTGAAGGCCTCCGACATCAGGAATGATATGAAAGACAGCAACATCTATCTCAGAAACGGATCCGACGAGGGGCTGCTGGAAGAGGCTCCCGCGGCATACAAAGATGTCGACGAGGTTGTCAGAGTGGTGTGTGACGCGGGACTTACGGATAAAGTCGCAAAGCTCACGCCCATAGGCGTAGTCAAAGGCTGAGAATCTTCTTGGATGCTTTGTATACTGCATCTTTATGTTCTTCGGGCGAGGCGATCATCAGAGACCACCCGAATGTGTCCCTGGACTGGAGGGCCTTTGCCACCGGCGACAGTCTGGTGAGCGATCTTACTCTGCCCTCGGGATCCAGTATCGGAACGTCTGTCTTGCCTATGTTCATGCTGGAAAGCAGGATGTGTCTCGGGGGCATATCTACCGCCACATCCGAGACACTTACTCCGGCACGGTCGGCGATCTCCGTTTCCAGCTGCTTCCTTTTCCCGTACTCGGTGAACTCCGAAAGCCGGGAAGACAGTTCATCGGATGTATCTTCGGTGAATTTCGTTATAACTTTTTTGTAGAGTATCCTGTTCCGGAGAGACCTTGCTATTCTTGACGGCGTTCCCCTCTCTTCCATCAGATAATTCATCAGATCCCCGTCATTCCAAAGATAAATTCTGCCGACTTCCAAAGACGATGCCTCGATAGACTTAAGCAGCATCATTCTGACTATTCTGACTGTTCTGTGGTAGTAGACAGAAGAGTACATCAGAGATCTGGCCACCATCAGGCCTTCGGCCGCGGCAGTCCCCCCTTTCTCGATCATGATCCTGCTGTTATGTACTTTCATCGTGCCTATCAGTCTGTCTATGTCCACTTTCCCGTGAGTCACGCCGGTGTAATGAGCATCCCTCTCAAGATAGTCCATCTGGTCTGCGTCGACCGGCCCGTGTATTATCTGGTGAACAAAATCCTTTGGTGAAAAGTGATCCGGTCTCCTGCCGCCGGAGAATAAATCAAAACTTTCTCCCTTTGCCTCATGGTGCATTATGAGACTGCATACCGTGTCCGGGGATATACCGCTGTTTTCCAGGATCTCCGATATCGGAACTGCGTCTCCGAACAGATCGTCGTCTCTTTCGCAGTGCGTTCTTATCTTCCCCTTTATGAATTTCTCCGCCATCCCCATGTGGTCTGTCCCGGCGGCATTTTCGAATATCTCTTCGGTGGCATGGGAGAAAGGAGTGTGGCAGATATCGTGCAGCAGCCCCGCCGCTCTGACGGCCATCGAATCTTCTTCGGAGAGTCCTACGGACGATGCCATTCTCCCGGCAAGATGGTAAACACCCAAAGAGTGCTCGAACCTTGTGTGATTAGCCCCGGGAAAAACCATGCTGCCAAGTCCCAGCTGTCTGACCGATCTGAGTCTCTGCATCTCCGGCCTGTCCAATATCGTCAGAAACGGTTCGTCAACCCTTATGCTGCCGTGTATCGGGTCATGGATGACTTTGTACTGTTCCGACATATCATCCCTCTCTGTGCATTATTTTGCATCGGTCTATTTTAAGTCCGTTCGGGCTGAGTATCATCAGCCTGTCCGATGGTTCGGCAAATGCTCCGTTTATGTCCTTTGCGACACCCGACAGACGCTTTGCGGTCTCTTTCTTGGCAACGTCCCCTTCGGCAAACCTTGAGAAATCCAGTATCAGTATGTTTCCTCTGCGGGCCATATCCTCAACCGGCTTCAGATCTCTGTGTGACGTTATCTCCATGACTTTGATCCCTGCTTCGGACGGCACACAGATCGGTTCGCCATACTCGTTCAGATCTATGAACACCTTCTCTCTGCGTTCCTCTGTCTTTCTGCCGAACAATTCCTTACTCTCCGGACTTCCAGAGTCTGTCTCCGACATTATGGATATTCTTTATCGCCTTGCCCGGCTTTTTTTGCATAAGTTCCTCTCCGCTTCTTTCCGAAATGCCTATGGCCAAAGGCATTTTGTTCCTGACATCCCTTATCCAAACCAAGTCCCCGGGGCATATCTGATCATCTGCCTCAATTATACCCGGACCCATGCAGTCTGCCCCGTTTGTTATGAACGGAACCGCTCCCATATCCACGGTGACGAATCTTTTTGCCGGTTTGTACCTGATCACACCTCTCACCGTCAGGAACGGTCTTCCGCCGTATACGAGACCGAGGATATCACCGCCTACGAACAGCAAATCAAAATCGGAACTTTCTGCCATATCCACCGGGTCGTCCTCCGTGAATATCCGCACCCCGAGAGCAGCTTCCAGTTCGGATGAAATCGCTTTGATATCCTTCCCTCTCATCCTCTTTCTTTTCCTGACCCTTATGTCTGCCATTGTATGGTATCATGTCCCCGGCAGTTTTCATACTTTCGCCTGAAACACCCGATCATTTCCGGTAAATACGGAATTATTCCGGGGTTTGGGGACCGCAGACCGACAGACATCACAGCGGAGAGTAAACCTATATACTCTGCAATGCATCGGCGGCCGGGGAATAAACGACCTCGGATCGGCAGGCCGCGCTGTCCGAAATCCGGCTGGATGTTCCTATTGGGTTGTGACATGTATTACGTTAAGCTTGTCGTAAACGAGTCCAGCGGGGGTAATTCCTGCTTCGAACTCATGCCCGAACAGATAAGGCGGCCTGATACCGGAACAAGACTGGAAGTTATACAGTGCACTTGTCTGGCAAACGACGGCGGATGTTCGATGATCAGAATAACGGATCCTGACGGCATTCTCTCTGATGATATCACGGATCGTCTTTCCTATTTCGATGCCCGCGGCGAATGTACCATCGACAGGATCTCGAGCCACCAGCTCATTGCGATAGTCATGAACAACAACTGCCAGATATCCAGAATACTTTCCGAGTCAGGCTGTCTTGTGACCTCCGCCGTAATGGAAGACGGTGATGATATCTGCTGGACCATCGTGAGTCCGAATGCGGAACGTGTCAGGAATCTCATTGAGAGACTTGGGGAAATCGGAGTGTCAGTCAGACGAAAATCCACCATAAATGCAAATCTTGCAACTCTTCTCTCCGACAGACAGGAGGAGGCCGTCAGGGTAGCCATAGAAAACGGATATTATGAAGTTCCCAGAAAGATCAACATAGACGGTCTCTGCAGGATAATGGGGTGTTCCAAGTCCACGCTGGATGTGACACTCCGGAATGCCGAAAGGAAAATAATGAATCAGCATGTCCTTCAGGGCCGCAACAGCATCGTCGGCCGGAATAAGTATTGGTAACCGCCCCCTAAGAGGCGGGAAAAAGTTTGAAAGGAGGTCAGAAGTTCATGAAGATGTCAGACATCGCACGCACATTCTCAAGCTTGGCCCCAACCGGTATATCGCATCCGGACCCCAGCAAATAACCGCGCCTGCCGCCTTTCTCCAGGCAGTCTTTTGTCTCTGCACGGACATCGTCCGGAGTGCCGCTGAACAGTGTCTTCGCGGGGTTTATGTTCCCGATGATGGCCATTCTGTCCTTCATCCTGGATACAGCATTGCCTACATCCACCTGGACATCGACGGAGAATGCCGCGCATCCCGTGTCCGCGACTATGTCCATACGGTCGCTGGTATCTCCGCATATGTGGTTTATGTGGTACTTCCCCGACTTCCTTATAACAGAGCCGAGGTGCTGCATCACAGTTTTGGAGTACTTGATGTAGTCGGCAGAAGATATCAGGTCGCCGGATGCGGTGGGATCGCAGATTATCACGGCATCGATGTCCCATGTCAGAATCTCCTCGGCGAAGGCTTCGGTGATCTCCAGGGACTTCTTGATCAGAGCATGCACAAAATCCTCATCCATGAACGTATCCATCATGAGATTGTCCACTCCTCTCATCTCTCCGGCCAGGGTAAAGGGGGAAAGCAGAGATGCCATCAGGAAGTGATCCTTTCCGAGTTTCTCCGCCATATGGGCCGCTGTTTCTTTCGCCGCTTTGAAGCGGTAGAAGTTCTTCACGTCCGGCAGGGAGAGTCTGTCAAGGTCCTCCGGCCCGTTCACCACATGGGAAACTGTCGGTATTGTGCCGAACTCCGGTATCTTGACTTTGCATCCCATCGCTTCCGCCGGGAGAAGCCAGTCCCACATCACCTCCACTCCGTCTAAGTGGCATTCATCTACCGCCCGGTATTGTGCCTCCGCAGCCAGTTTCGGTTTGTTTATGGAATCCATAACCCGCACACCCTCCAGTCCCAGAGCCCAATATCCCTGAAACGGTGCACAGAACGGTATCCTCTCGACCTCTTCTCTCTTCAGTGCCTTTTCAATCAATTCTTTTGATGTGGTCATTGTATCACTTGTTGTTTTGCTGTTTGTGCTGTTTTCTCTGTCAGTCGAACTCGACGGTATCCTCCACATACCTGTCGGGGTTCACTGACATATCTCTCTTCATCAGGTATCTTATAACGCCGATTATCCCGAAGAACACCAATGCCATTATTGCCATCGTCGGATCGCCGTTAATGGCCGCGTTCACAACGGTGTAAACCATCATAACCACCATGAACAGCGATGACGCGGCGGCAACATACCCTATGACTTTCCTTCCCGGTGCCTTCCACGGCCTGGAGGCATTCGGATGATCTTTGCTTATCTTCAGGAAAGCCATTGATACTCCGAAGTAGGTGAATCCCACTCCGAGCGCCATGAGACTGAATGTGGCGTTTATCCATGCGGGTCCTGACAGTGCAATCATCACAAGGATGAAAACCATCATAAGCACGAAATAGTTGCCTACGGAAGGCATGCCGCGCTTGTTGGCCTTGCCGAACATTCTCGGCAGAGAACCTGATTTGCCCATCGAGTGGAGAATACGCGAAGCACCCATCCAGAACCCGATAAGACCGCATCCCATTGCGCAGAAATTTGCCGCAGCCACCAGATAGTGGAGCCACGGACCGACGTATATCTCCGCCAGGACTGCACTTACCATTCCGTTACCGGCATAAAGACCGGAGATGTATTCAAACGACGTCATGCTTGGATCCGGAGACTGCATGCCTATCTCGGCAAAGCATATCATGGCATCGAAGGCAATGACGAAAAGTATTCCTCCGATCATAAGTTTCCAGTGCTTGTTGGCAGGGTAGTCCGCCTCGCCGGCGAACTGCGGTATGAGTTCAAATCCAAAGAACATAGTCACGAGTGCGGCTATTGCGAGCAGGAACCCGGCATCCATGCCTATGATATCATTGTGCCCCATCATCCCGTTCTGGAAGAACGGACCCATATTGTCCAGACTGAAAGCCCCGTTCGTTATGAAGAGCACCATCGCCACGAACCCCGATGCGATCAGCACGAAGAACATGATAACCTGCAGAGATGTGGCCACGGACAGATTGCGGGTGTTGAGCACTGTCATGAGGATCATAAGCGCGACCGCGATCCCTACCACAACCATTTTGGAAAATTCTTCGCCCATGAGATACTGAGTAAGCATCGTGACACAGATTATCTGGAAACATATGAGCACTATGTACGTGAACATAGTGGTCCATGAAACCCAGTATCCGGCCTCTCGGTTGTATGCAGTCCTTACGTATTCGTACGATCCTCCTTTGCTCTTGAACATACCGGCAAGTTCTCCGTAGCACAGGGCTATCGGTATGCACAGCAGTCCGCAGAGCACAAATGCGAGAGTCACCGACGCTCCCGTATAACCTATCCATTGTGAAGTCAGTATGAGCCATGGCCCCATGATCGAAGAAGTTCCCAAAATGAAGAGTTTCTTTCCTCCTACCCTTCCAGTCAGTTCATTGTCGCTAATTGTTTCGCCTCCTTTGCCGTTCCCGGACGGCTGTGGACAACAGAGGCTGTGTACCGTTCTAAACCATTTTTACGAACATGTCCAGCCTACATTTTTGCTGGTAACAATATACGAACATGTCCTGCGTACTGCGGAACGGGAACGGTATTCCGGTATCCGTAACGATACCTCGGGGACCGCTGCGCACACCGCCGACCCGGAAGAACTTATTATATTCCGGAGTCCGTTGCACAGGATACCGGGCGGATCAGAGAAGGTGTACACAAATGGGGATCAGTATTGGAATATGCGAAACAGACGCAAAGAGCGCACTGTGCAGAGATCTGAGGATGACCGTCCTAAGGGTCCGCGTTGACGATCTCACGGGAATGGAAGATATGACGGAGTACGACGAACGTGTGCCGCTCGGAGACGCGAAATCCGCCGTCGGAGACTGGGGTGCGTTCCTCAAGAGAAACAGAATCGGTGCCGATGCCGATTCGATATACATAGATAAGCTGAAGAATGATTCGGATATCGATCTTCTCCGGCCCCTGGCAGATAAAGTAAGCACGGGATGGGTGGCCATGGACAGGGTCGGTGCCGAAGATAAAGAAAGGGTACTTGCCGCATCCAAAAAAGAGAACCGTCTCACAGGCTGGGATATGTTATCTTTCGATGAAATGAATGAAATGTGTCTCAGATGCGATCTGTCGTGGGATAAAGGAAGAGGATGCATCGGCTCATTCGGACCGAACGACAGTCTTCTCCCCGAGATAGCCGGGAAGAGAGGATGCAGAACAGTCGCATCCGTTCCGGAAGGTGCCAGAACCGGCAGGATATACACATCGGATGATGCAAAAATTCTGCAGAAAGAAATAGAGGTGCTCGGTGCAGCCCTTCCGGAAGAAGGCAAGATGATGGTCAGACGCTACAGCGGACCTTTGGAGCGCATGGGTGCCGTGGCCAGAATATCGATAAAAGAAGGGTGCGGATTCTACTTCTTTTGATCAGCGGTTCATATCGGTTATTGCCCATGCCATCTCTTCGGCCAGGCTAAGTATGCCTTTCATCCCTTCTCTGTCGTTCAGATACTGAGGGGAATTGCGCGCGGCAACTATCGGTGCGGGCGTGCTTCCGCACACGATCATTTTGTTTCTGAGCATCCAGTACACAAGCTGGGAGTAGACCATGGATCCCCCCTCGTGGGCATTGACCACTACTGCCCCTCCGACCTTCCTTCTGAGTCCCATGTCTCCCGTCTCAAGTATCATCCCGGCCCGTTCCAGAAAAATCTTCATCTGAGACGAGTATGTCCCGTAATAGCACGGAGATGCCAGGATCAGACCGTCTGCCTCCCTCATCCTGTCGACTATATCATTGAGGCTGTCGTCTTCCAGGATACATCTTCCGTCGCCTCTGATCTCGCACGATCTGCAGTCGTTGCACGGCGTGAGGTTCTCGGAATACAGCTGTATCTGCTCGGTCTCTATCCCCTCTTTCTCCATCTCGTCAAAGATCCCGTTCAGGATGTTTCCGGTATTCCCCACCAGACGCGGACTGCCGTTGAGGGCTATGACCTTCATGCTTCGTGATATTTCGGTGCAGATAAAATATTTTGCAGTGCTGGACCCGTCCGGGAGACCTTACGGGCCCAGACAGTCGATGGGCACCACCGACACACCGTCCTTCCTCATATATGCCGCACCTCCCGTCGCGCACAGAACCATCATGAAGGACGGGGCTGTCTCGTCCGCAAGTTTGTTCTTCAGACGCAGCAGGTTCGCAGCCGCCCTGTCCGCCTCTTTGTAGCCGATCCTGACTTCGACCGAACCCCACCTGCCGTCCCCGTACTCCACTATCGAATCGACCTCGAGTCCGCTGTCATCGCGGTAGTGGCTTACGCGGCCGCCGAAAGCCGATGAATATACCGACAGGTCTCTGTAACAGAGAGATTCGAACAGGAACCCTGCAGTCTTGGGATCGTTGAGTATCATTTCGGGTCCGGCACCCATTGCCGCCGCTGCCAGCGAAGGATCCGCCAAATGCATCTTCGGCGAGGTTCGCATGCGTTTTCTGGAACGCAGAGACGGGGTCCACGCAGGCTGTTCCTCGATTACAAACACTTTTCCGAGGGCACCGATGTAGTTTCTTGCTGTCTGTTCCGAAACGGATGAATCCCACTTCGCCATGTCTGCGGCCAGCACCGGTGTTTTGACTGCTGTCGCATTGTTCCTTGCCAACGATCTGAGCAGACTCCTCATGATCTCCGGATTCCTTTTTATGCCGTCGATGTGCAGGAGATCCGAATTTACCAGAGATTCGAGGTAAAGCCGGGGTATGAGGAGGGCATCGTCAAAGCCGGCTGCGAGTCCCCCCGGCCATCCGCCCCTGCATATAAGTCTGACTGCGGTTTCGTAATTCATTTTGGATACAGATGACACGGCTGCTCTGCCTTCGAAAAGCCCCGATACCGAGACGGAACCATTGCTGTCGCCGGATTCGAAGAGCGACATCGGGCGCATCGTCAGGGCCGTGAACCTCCCGGTCCCGGTATGAGATGTGGATTTTATCGGCGGAACGGAAGATCCCGTAAAGATATACATCCCCTTCCTGGCAGCAAAATCGATATTCATGCGGGCGACATCCCAGAGATTCGGCACATCCTGCCATTCGTCAATAAGCCGCGGCTCTTCTCCCCTCAGGACAAACTCCGGATCCGCTTCCGCCACCATGCGGCTGCTTTCTGTCCCTATGAACGCAGATGATTTAGAGTGATAGATACCAGTCCATGACTTACCGCACCATTTGCATCCGGTTATCTGCACGCCTCCGAACACACTGAGAAACCTGGACACTCTGGAATCTATGACTCTGGGACGGTACCGCTTGCGTATCTCTTCGTCCGGAATCATTCTGGTCTCAACCATAGTGCGCTATGCCAGTATTACTTGATATAACTTTTGTGAATGTTTTGATATAACATTTAGAATTCATTTGACATAATGTTTAGGAATAGTTTGATGTTATCCTATCTCAACGGCTGATTCTTAGTTTTGGAAATACCGCCGGCATGATCGGTTCTGATTCACCGAACCGAATCTGCATTCAGCTCGGTATGTCATGTATTGGTAAACCGACGGAATACACATATCCTTGGGAGATAACCTGCGCACGCTTCTGTCCGAAATCACTCAGGGTCCGAGACATCCTATTGGAACAACCGCAACTCCGTTCCCCAAGTCCGATACATATCCGGTTGCGGTCAGTATGATCATGAAAGATGGCGGCGCATATCCCGAAGATTCAGCAATGGATTTCAGTTTCAGCAGATTAGAAACTCCTGATTCTATCCCGCTCGCGCCGATCTTCGCTTCCGCTGCGCCCCATCTTCCGTCTCTGAGCTGAACGATTAGATCCACTTCGGCATCATTGCCGTCATGGTAGTGGTATACGGTCCCGTCCAGAAGCTGACTGTATACTCTCATGTCACGCACACACAGGGATTCAAAGAATAACCCAAAGGTGTTCATATCATTCATCAGTCTCTCGGGACCCAGTTTAAGGGATGCGGCAGCCAGGGAGGGATCCGCAAGATGTCTTTTAGGCGTCCGTCTTATCGTCTCTCTGGAACGGATGGATGGACCCCAGGCAGGTACATCTTCTATTATGTACAGCCTCTTCAGTGCGTCGGTGTAATTCTCGACGGTGGAGGCAGATACTGCCTGTTCGTACGTCCTGACATCATCAATAATCGTTTTCATTGAAGCCATGGCCGATATGTTCCTGGAATAGGAACGCATCAATCGGTCGACCGCTCCGCTGTCCTTCTTCTTGCCGTCCACTCTGAATACATCTATGCCTATGGTCCCGTTGTAGTAGTTTTCCGCGGCATCTCCCGCATATTCGGGATCCATCCCTATGCTTCTGGGCCATCCTCCCCGTACGGTGAGGAATGCAATATCCTCAAGTTTGTGCTTTGAACGGCAATCGGCGGCCGGCTTTCCGCCGAACAAATCCCTGAGCGAGACCGACCCGGAGGAATCTCCGGATTCGCAGAGGGACATTGTGCGCATACGGATCTCTGCGATCCGGCCTACGCCGGAGTGTCTGAGGCCGTCGTCCTGCGGGACGGATGATCCGGTGAGTATGAACTGTCCCATATCCTTCCGTCTGTCGACCTCACTCCTGACGGCATCCCAGATTGAAGGTACGATCTGCCATTCATCAATAAGTAGAGGAGGCTCACCTCTCAGGACAGCGGAGGGATTGGTCTTGGCGGTGAACACGATATCGGAATTTTCGGGGTCCTGCAGACGGACCTCGTTCTTGGCGATCTGAGATCCGGTTGTACTCTTTCCGCACCCCTTCGGTCCGATTATGAGAACCGCACCGGATGATCTCAGACGTCTCTCGATGACACTGTCGAGTGTCCGCTTCATGTAACGGAAGGAGGCCATATGAGTCGATACAAATTGTAGTATTTATTTACTATTATTTTTAGTAATTTTTTACAAATATTTTGAAGATATGAAAACAGAACGCCACTTTCGGACCCTGTCTGTTACCCGCACACAGTGTCAGGACTGAAATTTTCGGACCATGTGTGTATACCGGCTCCGCGTATGCGGACTTACCGGACGTTTAAGGCTGCATAATCAAGATTTTATTATGATGGGGAACTCCTCCGAATGCCATCTGACCGTCACAACTGTTTTCGGCAAGTATCAGTTTCTATTCTTTCTGACAGGTGTATGAGATGGTAAGGAACGGACAGAAAAACTGCGGATGAATAGGAGAGCAGAATGCCTTATGGATTATTTCTGATTCGGCGGAACGAATGGTGCGTACAGAGCAACAGCGGCTGATTAACAGGTTATAGGAATTACGAAACTGCTGTATATGCAGATTCGTCTGTCATACGATCATGTATCAGATATCTGTTATCTTCTGAATTTCTCATATGTTTCCGGTACAGCTTGATCGTATTCTTCGGAATAGAATTTTTCGCAATACGGAAATGCAAGCAAGTAAAGAAACTGCCGGGGAGAATATGCATAGCGAGAAGGGAATGAAATGCCGATGCAGGAAAGAAGAGAATAAGAACAGAGATATCGCCGCAGATGCGGACGGTCTCTTGTGTTTTGTTAAAGAACAGTTTGATTATCGGTTTTTCTATCGTTCCGGTTATCCTTTCCTGCGTATGAGTACGGTGTGTCCTATTGCGGCCGCTCCGATACAGACGGCAAACACTCCGGCTGTGAGAACGGGAATCCAATATGATACGTCGTTTCCGGAGTCTCCTCCGCCCAAGCCGTTTCCGGAACTGCCATAAGCAGAACTGTTATCGGCGATCGCAGAGACGGTTACGGTTATGCGTACATCGGAACGTATATCCGATATCCTGTACCATCCGTCGGTCTGAGGAATAATCTCTGCATTTCCGGAAATAACGGAAGGAGATGCGGAATATCCTTCGGATGCGTTCACGGAAAAGAGAAGAGTTCCTCCTCCTGCAACACTTATCGGCGAAGATACAGGACCTTTCGCATCATATACCGTATAGTAAGAACCGGAACTGAACGTAATACTGTACGAAGGAGACGAAGGAACAGGTATCTGCGAAGCAGATGCTGTAAGAGCTATGTCTTCGGACACAGATATGGTTAACGTCTTATCCGAAGAAGCCGGTCCAGACCAGGAATCGAATGCGTATCCTTCCGACAGCAAAGCAGTTATGACAAGAGTGTCGTTGTGCTTCACGGTAAAAGGCATGGAATAAGGAACCTCGGGACCGCCGTTGACGGTGTATGTGAATCCCGAGATGCCCATTCCCTCGGAAAGAGTCACTTCATACCTGTTGATTTCCAAAGTGATATTCAGTCCAGAAATATTTGCGTTCGTAAGAACAGACACTGTTCCTACCTGATGGTATCCTTCAGGTACGGTTCCGTCTTTGACAGTTATACTGCCGGATGTTCCGTACGGAATACCGGATATGATATATTCGCCGTAAGCATTGGTATGCGAGGCGGTGTGCGATCCGAAAGATACCTCAGCGTTTTTGACGGGATCTCCGCCTGCTTTGATGATTCCTTTTATTTTGTACTTGCTGACGTCCAGAGTAATATCCTTATCACTCGCGTCTGCGGAAGATATGGTCACGGAATCCGTTCCCGTATCATATCCCGTTTTGGATACCGTTACGGTATATGTGCCGTCAGGAACGTTTGCTATTGTATATGCTCCGCCGGAACCTGTAACCGCAGTGTACGCTCCGTTTGTTCCGAGAGATACTCTTGCTCCTGCGATACCTGTACTGCCGTCATCAACAGCTCCTGACACAGAATATATTGCCGCGGTGTCCTCAGTCCATGACGATCCGTCGCAAGTGTATACAGCATCCTTGAAGTGAAGCTCTCCTCCGTTGACTTTGGCTATGCCTATATCGGAGCCAACGGCATTGGGATCGTAATCAGAGGAAATGATGTTTGGGAGGATCAGGTACTTTGCGGCACTGGTTGCACCGGGCAGTTTCCAGGCCTTGCCATTGCTGAAGTACTTACTTATGATTCCGTTTGTATCTGTGTAACTGCCAGCGACGGTTACGGTTTCGATGACCGCGTTAGTGAACGAATTGCTGGTTGATGCGCTGTCCGGTATGACGATCGATATCAAGGCGGTGCAGCCACTGAATGCCCTGTCGCCGATGGTTTCCACTGTATGCAGATCAATTGACGTCAGGGATGTGCAGTTCTGGAATGTCTGTACGCCGATAGTTTTCACACTGCTGAGTATGTCGACGGAAGTCAAGGCGGTGCAGCCGAAGAATGCGTATGTGCCTATTGATACAGGCTCACTGCTGAGTATTGTAACGGATGTCAGGGCGGTGCAGCCCCAGAATGCAAAATCGCTGATGGATGTCACTTCGCCGGGTATCGTCACGGATGTCAGGCTGGTGTGGGCGAATGCATGTTCGCCGATAGATGTCACTTCGCCGGGTATGATGATTGATGACAGACCGGTGGCGTTATTGAATGCCGCACCGGCAATGGTTCTCAGACTGTCGGGCAGGCTGACTGATGACAGACCGGCGCAGTTCTGGAATGCCGCGTTGCCAATAGATGTTACGCCGTCGTGTATGGCAACAGATCTCAGGCTTGAGTGGCTGTGGAATGCATAAGCACCGACGGATGTTACGCCTTCTTCTATCACGGCAACCTGTATGCTATCTTTTTCATTCCACCAAGGTACAGTTGTTTCGTCAGGTGTAGACGGAACACGCGCATAATCATCCATATCGCCGGTGCCGGATATCGTGAGAACACCGTCCGTGAGGTCCCATGTTATGGATCCGGAGGTTCCGCCATCGGCATCCGATTCATTTGATTCCGTATATGTCACAAAGAATGCCGCTGCGAGAAACAGAGCAGCGGCAAAAAATACCGTTATGTTCAGACGGCAGGGGAATTCAAAATTCCCCCCCCCCCTGGCTGTGTGTTATGCCCGGAGAAGGAATGATTCCTTTCGAAGATTTCATATTCATAAGTTTCTCTCCTTATTGCTTTCACGCACTGTGTTAGTATCAACAACGCGCACTGGTGCATCTGTCCGCTCGAATATATAATCGACTGTACATCCGGGCCATATCCGGCACAGCAATCCTACGGTGTATCCCGCTCCCCTGCACCCGCTGCGAACGAAAGAGCGGAGATTGCCGAACAGAGCCGTCAGCAAAGGAATTAATAAACACATGCAGATTCAAATTCCGGAGCTTGGATATGGGAGAAATTAAAAATTCGGTGTCTTCCGTCGAAGAAGTAAAGGTATTCCTTAACGGTGCGGAGATAAAACGCCGCGCCGGATTCGATGCAGTTACGGGCAGGAATACGGTTGTCTTCGCAGGCCTTCCTCAGGACGTGAGGCCGGAAAGCGTGAGCGCATCCGTTGAAAGCGGAGGTAAGCTGATCTCCGTTGACTTCTCGGCGGACAGTTTCACCGAACCTGCCGTGAGCACGAAGCTCAGGGATCTCAAGGAGAGGCATGATCAGATCACCGACAAGATAAAACGCACGGAGAATTCACTGAATCTCCTCAGATCAGAAGAGAAGTTCCTTGACAGGAACAGAAAGGTGGGCGGAGACTCCGGATCGGACATAGAGGTTCTGAAGGAGATGGAAAAGTACCACCGCGACAGGAAGACCGAGATATATTCTTCAAGAGAGAAGACCGAAACAGAGCTGGAAGAACTGACCGAGGAAAGGGAGAGGATAGCCAAAGAGATGGGGTCATTCTCATCCGGGTCAGTGAGATACGCCGGAAGGATTGACACGGAGTTCTTCTCCGAGGCCGGAGGTCCCGCGGAGATAACCGTATCATATTACACAGGAAGTGCCCGCTGGAAACCTCTGCACGAGCTGAGGATGACGGATACGGACGCCCCGGTCACACTGAGCATGAAAGCGGAAATATTCCAGAACACCGGAGAGGACTGGAACAGAGCAAAGATAAAACTGTCCACAGGCAACCCCATGCTCGGGAACGAGCAGCCCGCTCTTTACCCGTGGCGCATCGATCTCGTGACACCCCGGAACACCAGGGTCTCGGCAAATGGGAGATTCATGGACATGGATGCGGTACTTGAGGAGAAAGACATGGAAGTATCCGTGCCGATGTTCATGATGCAGTCTGTGGCGGTCGAGGAGACCCACACGGCAGTCGAATTCTTCCTCCCGGCTGGAACAGAGATAGAATCATCATCCAAACCAAGCAGAGTGGAGATATCCAAACACGTTCTCGGCGCGGAGTTCTACTACTACTGCGTCGCAAAACTCGATACTGATGTTTTCCTCATTGCAAACATATCAGGATGGGAATCCCTGAACATCCTGGCCGGCGAAGTGAGCATATTCCAGGGCAACGAATACGTCGGCAGGACGCACATCGACCCCAGGAACATGGACGGCGACATGCAGATATCTCTCGGACGGGACAAAGCTGTAATCGTTAAGAGAGAGAAAGGTCTGAGCACCGTAAGTAAGAGTATGCTCGGAAAGAACACCAAAGCGGTGCGAGAATGGATAACGACGGTGAGGAACACCAGAAGCAAAGGAATAAAGATCAGACTCGCCGACCAGATACCGATCTCCGCGAACAGTGCCGTCACGGTCGACGCGGCCGAGCTGTCAGGTGCCGATCTCGACGGGGACACGGGGATACTGACTTGGTCCATGGACATCGGAAGCGGAGAGGCTGCAAAGAAGGTACTGAGGTACGAGGTGTCATATCCCAAGAACGGAACGGTCAGACTGGATTGATCCGCGAAATCAAACGTGCTGTTTCACGTTTCCGCATAAAAGTGTCTGAAAAACAATCATCCCAACAAAAGACGGAAAAGATACCTGAGATTTCGATACAGGCGCACGGAGATGCCATCGGATACTCAGAGGTAGGTCATATGCAGTATCTCCAAAGAGTGTCTGGTTAAATGCATGTATTGCACACTGCGGTAATTATTGAATATAAAAATATAAAATATATGCAATACATTTACTGAACAGGGAATATGGCGCACACATACGACTACTCATTCCTCAAAGATCTGAGGGTACCCGCCGGATTGCTGACGGTCACGAACAGAATATCTGAAATGAGAGTGTACGAGGAATCCCGCAAGGTCGCTCATTCCGATGTATTCTCCGCTCTTGCAGACATAGCCGTGATACAGTCGGTCAAAGGGTCCAATGCGATAGAGGGAATACTTACCACAGACGAACGTATCGAAAAAATAGTCAAAGGAAACAGCACACCGCTTAACCGCAGTGAGATGGAGATCGCAGGATACAGGGATGCTCTCAGAGCAGTGCATGAGAACCATGACGTCATGGACATCAGCGAACGGACCATAAAAGGACTGCACAGGGCAATAGGACAATACACGGGAGAAGGAGGAGGTGAATACAAAGTCAGCGACAATGCGGTATTGGCGATTGACGCCCATGGGAACAGAACCGTGCGTTTCACGCCGGTCGCGGCTGCCGAGACCCCGGATGCGATGGTACAGCTGATACTCGCATTCATGGATGCACATTCTGATTCCAGGATCGACAGTATGCTCCTGATACCGTGTTTCATTCTGGATTTTCTCTGCATACATCCTTTCCTAGATGGCAACGGACGGGTGTCGAGACTCATATCGCTCCTTTTGATGTACCGGGAGGGTATGGATGCGGGAAAGTACGTGTCATTCGAGGAGCAGATAAACAGGACAAAGCGCGAATACTACAGATCACTGTCAACGTCATCCCGCGGGTGGCATGAGAATCAGAATGATTATGTTCCCTTCATCGAGAACTTTGCACATACTCTTCTGTCATGCTATATGGACATGAACAGCCGTTTTGCGGTCGTAGCGGACAAGAAGACCAACAAGAAGAACCGCATAGAGGCGGCAGCGGTCAACAGTCTTGTGCCGATATCCAAGAAGGACATAGCCGCACTTCTCCCAGATGTGAGCATCACCACCATCGAAGCGAGACTGGCCGAACTTGTCAAAGAAGAGAGGATCGTGAAGATAGGCGACAAGCGGGGCGCAAGATACATAGCGACAGGCAAACCGCAGACCGCGCACAGAAACAAATGAACCTGTATACTGCAGAGGCCGTTTTCGGGCAGAAGACCGCAGGCGAGGCGTATTCGGATTCCGGTATTCCGCGGAGAACTCGATTCTGTTCTGCCGCTGCCGTTCGGATCGTACCGGGTTTTCTTTGATTTTCTGCGGCATGGCCGAAGAGCACGTACGGTTCCAAGAAGGGGGAGAGGGAGTATATTCCTCTTTCCTATTCGACTGTTGTCGTAAACCTAAGCTCAACAGATAATGTTTTGATATGATGTGCGAACGCAGGTACTGGCGTAAGACAGAAGTGTCCCGGACCGATTCGGTTCAGCTGTGAAACAAAAACAATTCCAGTCCAAGACATTTGTGTTAGAGCCGAACGAGAATAAATCACAAATATATCCCAGCGGAGGCTGGGCCAATTCCCGAGACTGAGTGTCAAACTTGAGATGTTTCTAAAATCGAGAACGAATGTTTCAATAGATCAAATGTCAAAATCAAATTTAAATGAACTGATCAGGTATCGTTATATACTCAATGGTCATTGTACACTTGTCGAACTAATCGACAGAATATGAGAAAATATCAGAAATGAGTACATGCATTCAGTCGAGCTGCGACTGGATGGGTAATGCTTTGGAAATTTCGATACCAAGGCGCACAATAAAGGCAATGGGTAATGAATTTTCATTCCCCACAGAGTATGAGAATCTTTCCAAAGATTGCTCAGAATACATATACGGCGGAGATACCCCCAAGCATATAGGGAATTAATCTTCCACCAATAGGGCAGGACTTGACTACCTTAACAGCGAGGTGAACTACTGGGCGAATGTCAACATATACGAGAGTCTGGGAGTCACGGCCGGGTCTACCGCACTCACCGTGGCAGGATTAATTATAGGGGGCATGACCATAGGTGTAGGGAGCATAATCGTGGGTGCGGTAGGGTTTGGATTTTCTGTCTATATTGGATCGGTTGGACTGAGTGAATCAAATGCAATGTATGATGCATCGTGTCTATTGTTTGACGGAAAGGGTTATTCTGTAACACAGGTGTGCACGCTCTGGGGAGTGATTGTCAAAGGATATACTGCGAGTGAGTGGTGATAATGACTATAATTGATGCACAATTGCTGATTGACAATGGTTTCATTCTCAACATTATTTGTGCTACAGTTTGGCTTGCCTCGGAGTGTTTGACAGTAATGCTTGGTATATGTTATTATAAATCCGAGTTTCAAAAGGGATGGAAAGGAAATACGTGGCGTAAAAGACTGTCGCGTGTACTGTGGCCGGTACCCGTTGGGTTGCTGGTGTCGTACATTATCCTTGAAGATTGGCTGTTTCAGCCATGCCGTTCCTTTGGATTACATGCTCGCTGATGTTCCTTGGATTTATAATATTCACACTGACTGAAGTTAAATCCAGCAAAATGCTGAAAACCTAAAATCCGAGCTGGACGGGAAACGTATGCGCACCGGCGATCCGGTGCGCGCACGCGGACGGTTCCTGATAAAATTCCTCGCCCTGATGATCCGCGTAAGGATGCAGAACATCCTGGCCCGGAGCGGTATGAAGGACGTGACCGCAGAGAACGCACTCCTCTCCGCTGCGACGTACAAGATCATCGACGCAGGGGGGCTGACGGTAAGGACCGAGAAGTCCAAACGCGTCAGGGATATCTTCGCTGTATTCGGGGTCTCAGACCTCAACGGGCCGGACGGCCGGAATTGATGTAGTTCAAGATTCGGGAATTTCGGTCTCAACGGAAATACTCATCAGTCTCTGGATGTGAAGAGCCGGGAAACTGTGAGGAAAGTGCTGAGGTACGAGATATCCTCTGTCCAAAGAACGGTACGGCATATTCAGAGTGACAGGCAGGCCTTCTGACAACAGATTATCGGCGGGGATCGTCATATCTCTGCGTTCTCTCAAGAGTGCGGATAATATCAAGACATGATCGTCTGAGTTCTGCTACCTGATCATGCAGAAAGAACCACATCATGCTGTCGTCAATCACGCCATAGTCATGATTTATTATGTTACGGAGTCCCTTTATTCTGGACCACTCCACATACGGAAACGCGGTTCTGACCATCGGTGATATTCTTCCGCATAGCTCTCCGATCTGAGCTATACACAGCGAACAGGCATCTTTGTAACCGATATCACCAAGATATTGATTCTCGTCCTCTCCAAATCGTTCCATGTGTGCACGGACCCGATCACAGTATTTCACGATCTTATGCAGGATACGTATATCCTTTTCAGAGTTCCAAGCGTCATCCTCTGGCATATATCATCACATGATCCTCCAGAAGATGATCGGCATCAGAACGTCTGTTCGCGGTGATCACATCCACATCCTTCCCGAGTGCTTCCGTCAGATCGAGCCTGAGTCCGCTGATCTCCAAGATACTGCGCATGGACCCCTTTTCGACGAAGAGATCTATGTCGCTCGACGGTTTTGCTTTCTTCTTCGCATATGAGCCGAAGAGAAGGACTTCCGCTGCGCCGTACCGCTCCGCGATGGGACAGACTATGTCCTTTATCTCGTCGATCGTGTAGACCCTGTCCGACATCGGTCTTTTCATCATACAACGGATGATTCTGCGGAGATAAATAGATTGTTAGACTCAAAAAAGTCCGGACTTACAACTATAATTCGGTACAGGCAAACACTTGATATTGCATCCGAAATACATCAAACCTCGGCCGACTCTGACATTATCACATAAATTCCGATCAGGTGTTCTCTCGGACAGTTTTTGAATAAGCAGACCGCAGTCATAGCTTAAGTTCCGCTTTCATCTCTATCGCATGTATGACATTGCCGTCGTCATCCCTGAATGACATATACACCCCGAGCGGAGATCTCATCGGATCCCTGACGAATACCACGCCCTCATCCGTCAGACGTCTGTGAAGATCGTACGGATTGCCGACACCCAAAAATATTCCGGTATCGACCCCCGTCTGTTCGGAGATTTTCAGAATCAGGGTCGCGCCGTTCCTCCTGACCGCCGCTTCCTTTTCGTTTCTGTACAGAACATCCATCGACAGAAGTCCGCTGTAGAAAGAGACTGCCCGTCCGATATTCCCGCACGGAACTGCCGCCATGAATATAGATTCCGGCAGCCCCTCCGACGTATAAACGAAGTTGCCGCCTCCCGGATCGCCCAGTGGCATGGGGCGTGCCACGGCTTAGTGGGATAAATCTGTTCCGATAATCCTATATCAGAACTAAACAATCAGGCTGCACGGAGAAATACGAAATGTCGAAACCGATGATGAGTAGCGAGGATATTATAAGCGAGACGAGACTCGCAGACAGCCTTTCCAGAATCAGACATACAATAATCGTGATGAGCGGGAAGGGAGGAGTAGGGAAGAGTACGGTCTCATCCAATCTTGCTCAGGCTCTTTCGCTGAAAGGCTACCAAACGGGCCTGATGGATCTCGATATAACCGGTCCGAACATACCTAAGATGTTCCGTATAGAGGATGAAAAGCTCTACGCCGAGGGCGACAAACTTATTCCCGTATCGGTTCCGCCGTCCCTCAGTATCATGTCCATGGGTTTCCTGCTTCCGGATAAGGATTCGGCTGTAATGTGGAGAGGCCCCATGAAGACGGGTGCCATAAGGCAGTTCATAGAGGATGTCGAATGGGGAGATTTGGATTATCTGATAGTGGACATGCCTCCGGGAACGGGCGATGAAGCCCTTTCGATTGTGCAGCTGATACCAAAAGCCGACGGAGCGGTGATTGTGACGACACCTCAGGACGTGGCCGTACTCGACAGCAGGAAATCCATCACTTTCGCATCTCAGTCAAAACTGCCGATCATCGGTCTTATAGAGAACATGAGCGGGTTCGTGTGCCGGCACTGCGGTGAACTTACAGATATATTCGGATCCGGCGGAGGAGAGAAGACTGCCGAGAGCCTTGGCATACAATTTCTAGGACGAGTACCTCTGGAACCCGGGGTTGCCATATCCGGGGATTCGGGGATGCCTATGGTCATATACGATCCTGATTCCAAATCGGCTGCCGCGTTCAACGAGATCGCAGACAAAATAATAAAAACGGCGGAGAGGAAATGAAAGTAGGTGTGATCTCAGAAGGAGACACGCTCGAATCCTACGTGGCGGAGGATTTCGGCCATGCTCCGTATTTCCTGATCGTTGATACAGACACGTTGGATTACCGGGTTGTGGCAAACGAATACGCAGACTCTGAAGGTGCCGGCATGAAGGTCGCAAGTGCCGTATCCCAGCTGGGAGTGGATGCCGTGATAACGGGAGGAATCGGGTCCCACGGACTCGACATACTGACCAAAGCAGGCATACATGTTGCCTACGACGAAGAAGGAACCGCAGAAGAGTGTATAACGGATTTCAAAAGAAGGCACGAACTTAAAAAGAAATTCGGCTCAGACTGATCTTTTATCTCCCCATATTATTTTGTGGAGCTGAGGAAGAACCCTTACGTTCAGTTTTCTGCGAATAATTTCCTCCGCCATCGGGCGGAGGTCCATACCGCCGACCGGGCAGAATATCACGTTCGTGTCAACTGGATTATCCCGTATAAAGCGAATGGCGTAATTCAGATCAGCGGTGTCTCCGATGACAAACTTCAGCTGATCTTTCCTGCCGATATAGTTCAGGTTGGACATCAGATTATTTTCGGACATGCCAGAGGACGGACACTTTACATCCAGACTGACTATTATTCTCTCATCTTTCGGTATCGCCGATATGTCCCTTGAACCATTCGTCTCGATCACGACCCTCTTGTCGGCCGCGAGCAGTCTGTCTGTAAGTTCGGGCATGTCCTCCTGGAGCAGCGGTTCCCCTCCAGTTACGCATACGTTCGCGGAATCGCCTATCAATTCCATTATCCCGCTGACCGAAATATCTCTGCCGCCGTCCAGTGCGTATGCGGTATCACACCATTTGCATCTCAGATTGCATCCCGCCGTCCTCACGAAATACGTGGGGACTCCGATCATCAGTCCCTCTCCCTGGATCGATCTGAAATATTCGCATATTTTCATCTTATCACATGTACTCTATCCCGTCTCTGTATCCGGCTTCCGCAAAACCTTTGAGTCTCAGTCTGCAAGAATCGCATCGGCCGCATGCCCTGTCTCCGCCGTTATAACACGACCATGTCAGTTCCAGCGGGACGTTCAATTCCTTTCCCTTTCTGACGATATCCGCTTTGGTGAAGTCTATTATGGGCGTCATCACCTCTACAGCTCTGCCTTCCGCGCCCGCTTTGGTGCCTTTGGCGAGCATATCTCTGAATGATTCAAAGAACTCGGGGCGGCAGTCCGGGTATCCTGAATAGTCGATGGCATTCGCCCCGATGTATATTGCATCAGCATCGATCGATTCGCAGATTCCGGCCGCGATGCTCAGGAAAATTATGTTCCTCGCCGGAACATACGTTACCGGAATTTCGTCTCCGGGATTTCCCTCTCTGTCTGACGGGACATCAAGGCTGCTGTCTGTCAGCGCGGATCTGAACGATGACAGATCAATATCAATTATACAATGCCGGATACCATAGTGGAAGCACACGGCCTCTGCAGACCTCAGTTCTTTTGTGTGTCTCTGACCATATCTGAAACTGACCGCAGTTATATCGTTTCCTTCACTCAGCGCGATTGCCAGTGTCACTGCGGAGTCCAGGCCCCCAGACAGCAGCACGACTGCTTTCCGCATTACAGCACCTTTGTGTACCATGCAGTCTGCCCGCGCTCCTCGTCGAGTCCCACAGAAATACTTCTGACGGTCTTCGGAAAATCGACATCTTCCGCTATCTTTTCCGTCATCATTCTCGATATCTCTTCCGCCGTGGTTGTGCACACATCCAGAAGCAGCACGTCCTCTGCCGGGAAAACATATCTCTTTCCGCACGATACCGCTTCCACGGAGCCGTTCTTACGTTCTATCCTGACCGTCTTCGAGGCCGACGGCAGGAGGACCATATGATCCATTTCATCGATCATTGCCCTGAGTTTTTTCTTGAGAATCACAAAATCCATGACCATGCCGCTGTCATCGGTGTCCCCGTCGAGTCTCATTCTTACTATGTAGCTGTGGCCGTGCAGTCTGGAACATTTTTCGTGCATCGGTATGAAATGGCAGGAAGAGAATCTGATTCCCGCATATCCCCCGTCTATCTCCAATATCATCTTTTTTCCTCCGCGAGTCTCATGGCCAATATTATCGAATCGACGTAATCATTCTTTGCTCTGGATGTGTCCACGAAAACTCTGTCTATGTTTAGCACAGGTGCTCCCATCGCTATCGCACCCGCAACGAAATGAAGCGTCCTGAACATCAGATTTCCGGTTATTCCGTCCGGAGCGATTATAAGATCTGCATTATCCACGGCCGATTCTATCAGTATCTCCGCATTATATGCATCATAGCCTTCTTCAGTCAGGAGGGATACAAGCCTCTCTGCATCCTCTATAGATCTGTCCGTGACTTCATTCCTTCCTTTATCCTCATTCCTTCCCCCGGACATCACGGCTATCCTGGTGCCGGCACCCATCCTTTTCATCAGATCGACCGCTTTTACGGCGATGCCGTGCTTCTGCTCTGCCGTCCAGCCTTCGTCTATCCCCACCGGTGCCATGAAAAAGAGTTTGCCGCCTTTGGGTTCCAGAAGCACCAATCTTTCAAGCTGCCGCACTCCCGCTTTCTCTTTCAGCATACGCAGAAGTTCAGAAGAAGACATATCTCCTCTCACTGCCGCATCTATTCTGCCTGAAAACAAGTCATCTACCAGTTTTTTCGGGTCACTGTATATCGTGACCCTGTCTGTCTCGAAAGGAAGTACACTGTTCTCCACATGTCCCGAATCTGTACCTCTGCCTATGCCTACACGGACATTCGGCAGTTCTTTACACATAAGATCCTTTGACGTGAACATCGGTTGCGCATTAGTATTATGGCGTATTAAGGATTTGCGATTGCTGCTCCCGCAGCATAGTCTGCGCACAACCGCCTGTCCCGGAGTTGAGTGACAGCGCATTCTGCGTCATCGGAGACACGTACATCCATTTCCCCGAAGTTATGTCCGGAACTTGTTTTTAGTCTCCTCCAGTATTGAATACAAACATGAAATTTTCCCTCAGATCGCAGATTATATCGTTCATCATCACCGTGAACCAAACCGGATCTGCAGAGTTTTCTCTCATCACTGCACTGAATCCGCTGTCAAACTCAAATTATCAAAAGGAATTCGGATGCATGAAAAGTATCACGAACAGCACAGAGCAGACCGGGAAAAGATGTCAGGATGTGCTCTCCGATCGCATATTCAAACATGTGCCGGCAGATCTGTTTCGTGTGATCATAAAAAGATACAGCAGCCGCATACGGCGGATCAGCAGGAGGTTATGGAATCGAATTCGTATCTTTCCCATTCCCTCAGCCCAAGTACTATCTCGGCCTCCGTCACCGTCAGCATAGGCTTTTTGTATTTCGCGGAATCGTCCATTACGATCCTCGGGCATGCGGTGTTTACGTACGCGTCCACATTGTACGGAAGCAGAACATCGGGTCCGATCTCATTCGCCAGGAGTATGTATGCTTTCTTTCCCCGTTCCCTTATTTTCCCGGCCACCGAATCGGCCAGAGCGGATCTGTCCTGTCCCGTTTTCGTGCATACGATCACAAGGAAAGTCTCCGCATTCTTTGCTGTCTCAATGGCGGCAAACCTCTTCCGGAGAATCCTGTCTCTTATCTCTTTTACCGATTTGATATCTCCCGTCAGCGGATTGAAAACCACAACATCCTTATCTGTGCCGAAAGCCGCAGCGAGAGGATGGAAATCCCCTTCTCCGATATACAGAAATGCATCGACTTCGTCATTCACCGATTCTGCGGCACTGAAATTACATCCGAGGACCTGGCCCTGATGGAATATGCGGCTGTCTCCCCTTCCGACAAAGACTGTCTTCCCGTCCCTTTCCAGAATCTTCTTTGCATTCGGTATCAGGCCCACATACTGCACGGTCGCAAGCAGACCTATCTTTTGCGGAAGTTTTTGAGATACGGCGGCAAGATAAACATCAATATCCGGATTCGCCCTTACTTCAACGAAAAGAATGTCTTCGTCGTTCTCCTGGGGGTGAATGGGGGAGTGTCCGAAATGGATCAATGCATCCGCATATTTTCTGTAGTCGGAAAAGAGGTCACACGCACCGTAACACGGATCCCCGAGAACAGTCACCGCGACCCCCGCAGACCCGGATAAAAAGTCGGATATCCCGAGAGCACTCATTTTGAGACCCTCGGGCAGCTGGACCGCGACCGACCCGTAGCCTCTGTTTTTTATCCAGGAGACTGCGGAATCAAGATCAAGATCGAACATTTATTTCATGTATTCCTGGCCCTTCTCAACATCTACGTAGCAGGGGGACGGGAACTTCATCGAGGCTTTCCAAAGTGCGGTCTTAGCCACATTTGCTTTATCGGGGGACACCCTCACCGTAAGAACTGCCTGGTTGCGCTCAAGCCTTGCCGCCGTTCCGACATTCTTGCCGAAAGCACAGCGCATTCCGCTCGACACACGGTCCGCACCCGCACCTGTGGCCAGTTTGTTTTCCCTGAGAACGCAGTGGGGGTATGCTCTTACTTTGAGGTGGTAGTTAGCCGTTCCGGCCTGGCTCGAAAGCATTTTGTTCGCGGCGATACGTCCGGCTTCCAGCGCAGTGTGCCTGATCTGTACGCGGTTCTCCACTTTCAGCGTAAGAACGACCGGGAAATCCTCGCTCGTGCTCCCCATATCAAACTGGGTCAACCTGCTTGCGGGAACTCCTCCCATGTATTCGCGGCGTGCATACGCCTGTCCTGTGATCCTTCTGTACATCGATGCGGGCTTTCTTACCATTTGCTCCACCTGCGTATAATAAAGCGACAATCCCGAATTTCTATTTAAAGACTGTTGCCGTTCCTGAGTATCACTCAAGATCATACTGCATATAACACTTTCCGTCGGAACCCGTGTCAGGAGAATCGGATACGCGCAGTACGGGTATAATTCCCGCGCGTGGCAATGAATGTTTTGATTTCAGCGTCATCAGACGGCGAAATACTTAACGGGGAGAGACCGCCGCAGACGACAGTGCGTGCGGCGGTCTCCTGTGTTTTGTTAAGGATGGTTTCGGATGCTTCTGTGTTTCTTATCAGCTCTTCCTGCGCATGAGAACGGTGTGTCCTATTGCGGCAGCCGCTATACAGGCAAGGAACGCTCCGACTGCGAGAACGGGAACCCAATAGGATATTCCGTCGTTTCCGGAGTCTCCTCCGCCCAAGCCGTTTCCGGAGCCGTCATACGGACTGTTATCGGCAGCCGCAGAGACGGTTACGGTTACACGCACATCGGAACGTATATCCGATATCCTGTACCATCCGTCGGTCTGATGGATAATCTCTGCATTTCCGGAAATAACGGAAGGAGATGCGGAATATCCCTCGGATGTCTTTACTGTAAAGGAAAGACTTCCTCCTCCTGCAACACTTATCGGCGAAGATACGGGACCTTTCGCATCATATACCGTATAGTAAGAACCGGAACTGAACGTTACGCTGTACTGCGCAGGGGAAGACGGAACCGCCGTCAGAGTAATATCCATGCCTGTTACGCTTTTGGTCAGAGGCTGTGATACGGATACCTGTGTCTGAGTGTATCCCTCCAGAATCGCCTTTATTCCGCCGTATGCACCGGAAGGCAGGCCTCTTATTGCATATATGCCGTCATCCCCGATATCTGCCGAGTACTTCGTACCGAGATATTCAATAAAGATTTCTGCGTCTCCTGTGGATGCCGATCCGCCGGTTACCGTAAGTGTTCCGAATACCGAACACGAAACAAGATTCCATTCCGTCCCGTTCCATACGTATTCGGCGTCGCTGTAATGCAGTTCTCTTCCTGCGCCTCCTTCTATGTTGCCGGGGCCGTATTCGATACTGCGGATATCTCTGAGCGTAAGAGACGAAAAGGGAGTTGTGAGATCGGCTGAATTGAGAAATGCCCAATTATTCGCCGCACCTTTTTTGAAAAATGTGTATATGATTCCGCCTTCGGCGATTTCTCCGTTTACGAGTCCGCCTGTTACGGTTGCGGTTTCAAGGCTTGTGCAAATGGCGAATGCCCCGTCGCCGATCTCTTCCACACTGTCCGGTATGACTATGGATGCCAGGCTTGCGCATTGCCAGAATGTCCCATCGCCGATCTCTTCCACACTGTCCGGTATGACTATGGATTCCAGACTTGTGCAGCCGGCGAATGCCTGCAAGCCGATGGTTTTCACGCTGTTTGGTATTGTAACGGATGCCAGACTTGTGCAGCCGGCGAATGCCCCGTCGCCGATGGATGTCATGCCTTGCTTTATCACAACACTTTGTATGTCCAAGATATTGCCATTCCACGGCCTGTCTCCAGCCGTTGTATAATTTTCCATATCGCCGGTGCAGGATACCATGAGAACGCCGTCTGTGAAATCCCATGTCAGATTTCCGGCGGAACCGCCGTCCGCATCAGATTCGTTCGGTTCGGAGTATGTCACAAAGAATGCCGCTGCTAGAAACAGAGCAGCAGCAAATAATACAGTTATATTCAGACGGCCGGGGAAATTATAATTCCTCCCCCCCCCCCTCCTGTATTTGACCTTAGGGGAAGAGATAATTCTTTTCGAAGATTTCATATTCATGAGTTTTTCTCCTTATTGCTGTACGCACCGTACAACATCACAGTGCTCATCTGCGTACCCGCAAACTTGAATATATAATCTACCTATACATCCGGACCGTATTCGATGCAGTATTCCTGCAATATGCCATGCTCCCCCGTATATCCGCCGCTGCGAATGAAAGATCAGAGTGTACCGAACACAGCCGCGGGTAACGGATAATCTTTATATCCGTATCTTAACTCCTTACCGGGAACATGTCGAAAAGGCGTATCTCCAAGAATGCGGTCGCGGCCATAGGCGAAGAGCGCATATCCATACTGACCGGAATGTCCGAGAATGCCTTGGAGGGCGGCAGAGACGACCTCGCGAGAAGATACGTTTCGCTTGCAAGAAGGATCGGAATGAGGACCAAGGCAAAGATGCCTGCGGACTTCAGATACTGCAAGAAATGCCTCATGCCGCTGGTCCCCGGTATCAGCTGCACAGTAAGGCTGACGGGCGGGAAAGTCGTGACGACATGTCAGCGGTGCGGCGGACTGAAAAGAAGGCCGTATTCGAAGGAGAGATCCAAATGACGGAGAAGGATGCAAGAAAAGAACTGATGAGACGTGCGAACGGTCTCAGCCCCACTGTCCATGTGGGGAAGGAGGGAATAAACGAGGGTGTGCTGGGCGAGATTGCGGCCCAGCTCAAAACTGCCCGCCTGATAAAGGTGAAGATACTCGGCAGCGCGGACGGCGATCCCGGGAGCATCGCGGAAGAACTTGCCGCATCCACCAATTCCGTCATTGTGGATGTCAGAGGCAGTGTCGCTGTGCTGACCGACAAACGTACATGGACATCACTCGGCCAAAAGAAGTTCTGAGGTATCCGTATGTTGGACGCAAACGTGATCAGGGCAGATCCCGAAGGAATCAGACGGATGCTCGTATGCAGAAACAAAAGCACGGAAGTTCTGGACAGATTTCTTTCCGTTGATTCGGAATGGAGATCGCTGACCGATGAGAACAACCGCCTCAGGAAAGTACGGAACGAAGTCTCTATGCAGATTTCCAAAATGGGGGGCGGTTCCGACAAAGATTCCAAAATCGCCGAGATGCGCGGTGTCGCCAAAACCATTGACATGAACGATACAAAAATGGCCGAACTCGAGCTGATCAGAGACGACTGCATACTCAACATCCCCAACATACCTCATCCGTCCGTCCCCGTGGGAAAGGACAGCACGGAAAATATTGTCGTTTACGAACGGGGCGAAAGAAAAACTTTCGATTTCGAACCCAAACCGCACTGGCAGATTGCCGAAGATCTTGACATAATTGATTTTGAGAGAGGCGTGAAGGTAGCAGGCAGCGGATTCTACTGCCTCAAAGGAGACGGCGCGCGTCTGGAGCGCGCACTCATAAACTACTTCCTGGACACCCACGCGGACCAGGGATACACCGAAGTATTTCCGCCGGCGGTTGTCAACAAAGCCGCCCTTACAGGCACCGGGCAATACCCAAACCTGAAGGACGACATGTACTTCATAGAAAAGGACGACATGTTCCTGAACCCCACGGCAGAGGTGCCTGTAACGAACCTGTTCATGGATGAAATATTCAGCAGGGAACAGCTGCCCATACTCTACACCGCATACCTCCCGTCTTTCAGAAGAGAAGTAGGAAAACATGCAGACACAAAAGGAATCATAAGAGTGCATGAGTTCAACAAAGTGGAGATGGTCAGGTTCGTGCTTCCGGAAACATCGTATGATGCTCTTGAGGTCCTCAGAGGCAATGCGGAACAGCTGATCGAAGGACTCGGTCTGCCGTACCGCGTCCTGCTGCTCTGCACCGGAGACATGAGCTTCTCGTGCTCCAAATGCTATGACATCGAACTGTATGCCCCCGCCGACGGCGTATGGCTTGAAGCATCCTCGTGTTCGAACTTCACCGATTTCCAGGCAAGGAGAGCCCGCATAAAATACAGACCGGAACCGCATATGAAAAGCGAGTTCATACACACTCTGAACGGATCCGGCCTTGCCCTGCCCAGAACTATGGTCGCGATACTCGAGAATTATCAAAACAAAGACGGAACAGTCACCGTACCGGATGTTCTCAGGAAATACATGAGAGGAAAAGAGATCATCGGATGATCATATCCAAATGCGGTCGAAACACTCGATCAGTTCCCCGGCCCCTATTCCCGAGCCATCCCTGATGAGTTTGTCTCTCAGCTCCTTTTCTCCCTTTTCGAGGGCTTTGGAAGATATTCCGTAGCATCTTGATGCCCTTGCCTCGATGTAGGCTGCCATGAGGTCGCAGGATTTTATATCTCTGCCCGTCCTCCTGCCGTGTTCTGCATCATCCACATCGGTGAACGGCTCGAAGACCATAAATTCAAGTTCTCTGTGCCACGATTTCGGTACGAGCGGCATTATTTTGGACTGAACGAGTTCCCTCTCGTAGGATTCCAGGAGGATTGCCAGACCGTCAACGTTCGCTTTGATCGGACTCAGGACATCCTTCGTCAGTACTTCGGGGAGGTCGTGGAACAGCGCAGTGTAATAGTTATTGTATATCTGCTTCCGGTCCGCCTTCCTGTCGAAATCACCGAGGTAGATCATATCGGCGACGATAAGTGAATGCCCGAGGACGGTCGTTTTGGGTATTCTCGGTGTCCTTGCCCACCTCTGCTGGAATCTTAACTGACCTATGAGATCGATGAAATCAAATGTATTTTCGTCTTCCATCTGCTTTTTCACGCCTATAAGATCACAGTGCTGCAGTATCTGTTCGTCTATCTCCTTTTTCGTGTTTTCGATACCGTACATCGAGCGATTCGCGTCGTATATCATTTTGAACTCCCATCTTGTCGCAAGATAGTGGGCGGCTCGGATGATAGCGTCCTCTTTGGACTTCTTATCCGACCGAAGATATTCTTCGAGTCTGGACTTGAATTCCGGATCAGCGTCCGGTACATTCGTCTCGAAACAGCTGATCACATACCTGTTCACTTCTTCGGATTTCTCTGAAATTATCCTGTGAAATACCTGGGGTTTAAGATCTGTCATAACCGATCTCTGTATGAATGAGAAGAGGGAATGTTCGATTATTCTGTTCCAGTCTATTTTCCCGTTACCTTCCGTTTCCTCGTATTTGCCGAGGACCCAAGCGATGGCCGCTTTATGGGCCTGCTTGTCGAGTTCAGTGAGTTCTGCGGTCCTGAGGTGGTCATTCCATCTGTGCATGTTCGCAGCATCGAATATGAGGTATACGAGATTCCCATTCAGTGCCTTCGTTCCCTGCATGTCGATACCTCAATATGGACGGTCGGCGGGAGCGCTCTCTCGGTCTCCGCTGTCCTGTTCCCCGCCGCACATCTGCGGCTCCGGTTCGTTGGCAGTGTAGCTTATCGCACAGTCCGCATCCGCAGTGTAATCGATAACGTAGCCTTCTCTGAGATTATTTGGTACAAGGCGCGCATCCGTCCGTATTTCGTCGAATCTTATAAAATCCCTGTATTCCTTCCTGAATCTGGAGCTATTCAGAGCAATGAATGCCGAGGATACCGTGATTATTATAATTCCCGCCGCCAAGAGGACAGAAGATGCCGTCAGACCGATCGGTATCACCGATATCACTCCCAGAGTTCCAACGGCCAGCGGCACAATTCCGGCTGCGTCGAGTATTGCCCATATATATCCCTTCTCCTTGGCCATGACGGCGTATCACACAGTAAGTTAATAACTCTGCCCGAGAATGGGTCAGCCTTATCCTGCGCGGAATCATTCATATATTATGCGATACAGGGGCACATATGTGTGTACGCAGTGGGGTGTCCCCGGAACAGATTTATGGCCTGCCGCGACTCAGCCGCCATGTTTGCGGGCGGTACGCTTGACACGATGCCAACCTGCTTATGGGAATCCGCGTCATTCTTGCAATGGGAAATGCAGGCATCTGTGGGCAAGATATCCTTTGATTCAGATCACGATTTATATGGATCCCATTAACACAAGTACAGGTATCAGCACACTTGAGGCAACGAATTATGCAGAGTATATTGTCTATTTGGGTGCCAAAGTCTGTTTTTGCGGAGACATGTTTCCCGGAAGATAGAGAGATTGAAGATTCTGAATATGGATACGCAGAGAAGACACCGATGGAAATATCAGAGGAGGAAAGAAGAGAGAAAACAGAAAAAAGATAACGGATGATGAATCGGAAAAAGGGAATTAGAAGAAAGGGAATGGAAGAGAAGAGATACCGCCGCAGATGCGCTGTGACGGTATCTCTTGTTTGTGTTCGGACGGTATCGATTATTATTTCCGATCAGCCCTTCCTGTGTTTGACGAAAGTATATCCAATCAGAGCTGCCGCGATACAGGCAAGGAACATTCCGGCTATGAGTATCGGGATCCAATAAGGTATGCCGCTGTCATCGGACTCGGTTCCCGAATTGTTTCCGTTGCCGGAATTGTTTCCGGAATCGTTATCGCCGCCGGAATTATTTCCGCCTGCTGTTACGGTTACGGTTACACGCACATTCGAATATATCTCGGATATTCTGTATGATCCATCAGACTGTGCAGTAAGATTTGCTATTCCCCCAATAGCGGGAACCGCAGTATATCCTTCGGCTGTACGTACGGAGAAGGTCAGGATTCCTCCTCCGGTTACTCCGGCAGCGGATGATACCGAAGATACTGCAGAACCGTTAACGTATACCGTATAGTCAGAACCTGAACCGAATGTTACGTAGTGTTCTATCAGCTCTCCGGATACTTCAAGGGATATGTTTCCCGATACGTACTGTACAGTTAACGGATTCTCTTTGGAATCCTGTACCGACGAATCTTCTCCTGCGGACCACAATACGAATGCGTACTCTTCGTACGTCAGAGCGGTTATGGTAAGAATATCTCCGTGGTTTACCGTGAACGGTTCGGTGTACTGCTCTGTACAGATAACGGAACCGTCTCTGATTACGGTGTATCCGAAACCGGATACTCCCGTTTCTTTCGCAATGGTTACGGTATATGTGTTAACATCCCATTTCTGTATACCGGCATTCCAAGTGAACTTGGTATTGCTGTAATACAGTTCTCTTCCTTCGTCTCCGGCTGTTCCTCCTTTTCCGTCTTCGTTATCGGGATCGTAATCAGAGGAAATGATATCTTTCAGAGTCAGAGACAATGCGGCATTAGGTGCACCAGGAAGTTTCCAGTCCGTTCCATTTTTGAAATACTTGTCTATTACTCCGCCCGCGACTGGTTTTCCGTCTCCACCGAGTCCGCCTGTTACCGTCACAGATGTCAGGCCGGTGCAGTCATAGAATGCATAGTCGCCGATGGTTGTCACGCTGTCTGGTATGACAATGGATGTCAGGCCGGTGCAGTAGGCGAATGCATCTTCGCCGATGGATGTCACCTTATCTGGTATGACAATGTATTCCAGATTGGTGCAATAGACGAATGTACCGTTGCCGATAGATGTCACCTTGTCGGGTATTGTCACGGATGTCAGGCTTTCGCAATAAGCGAATGCACCGTTGCCGAGGGTTGTCACGCTGTCGGGTATTGTCACGGATGTCAGGCTGATGCATGCACCGAATGCAACGTCGCTTATGAATATCACACTATCTGGTATGACAATGGAAATCAGGCTTTCGCAATCGTAGAATGCACCTTCGCTGATGGTTTTCACGTTACCTCCCATTGTCACGGATCCCAGATTGGTGCAATAAGCGAATGCACCGTTGCCGAGGGTTGTCACACTGTTCGGTATTGTTACGGATGTCAGATTGATGCATTCGAAGAATGCAAAATCGCCGATGGATGTTACGCCTGATTCGATTACGATACTCTTTATACTCCCATCACTGCCCATATTGTCAACCCATGGTATCACCGTACCCACATCCCACTGTGGGACGGCATAATTATCCATGTCACCTTCGCCGTATATCGTGAGAACACCTTCGTCTGAAAGGATTGCTTTCACACTGTTACTGCCGCCGGGACCGCAGTACCATGGATCTAATTCGGTCCCGCTGCCTGTGGCTGCATCCGACTCATTCGATTCGGAATACGTTACAAAGAATGCTGCTGCCAGAAATAAAGAAACAGCAAATAATACGGTTATATTCAGACGGCCGGGGAAATTATAATTTCCCCCCCCCCCTCGGTGACCCCGTGAGATACGGTCCTGCGAGGATATTTTCCCCTTCCTCCCTCTTGACTATTCATAAAAATCACGAATCCGCGGTCTTATACGGCCGCTGTACTTACGGCCATTCTGAACATATATAATAAACATACTGTGAACAGATGCCAATTGGATGCTGTGGGTTTCTGTGTCGTCCGTACGCTCTTTCTGAGTTCGGCTGTTCTGGATTCTGCGAGTGCAGGTGTATACACCGAGGGCATGTACCGTCCGATATATTTTCCCAATGTCAACGGCCTCACGAATGTCGGAATTGCTCCGATCGTGTTTACACAAATCAATATAATATGCGAGTAATGTCCTCGGCATGAAGGTGTCAGACAGACTCGTATCCATACCTATGTCGGGCATAAGGAAAATGTTCGATCTTGCCGGACCGGACTCCGTCAATCTCGGTCTGGGGGAACCGGACCTGTGTCCTCCCAAGGAGGCCATTGAGGGAATGAATCGTGCATCAGCCGACGGTCTGAACAAATACGGTCCCACTGCGGGGATCGCAGACCTGAGAAAGGGAGTCGCGGATATGTTTTCCAAATATGCGGATCTGACGGCCGACAACATAATGATAACGCCGAGCGGGTCCTCCGCGCTTCTTGAGATATCTCAGGCCTTCATTGACCCAGGAGACGAAGTACTCGTTCCCAGCCCCGGTTTTGTCATTTACTCTCCGCACGCACAGCTGGCCGGCGGCAAGTCGATAGAATACAAGCTTACGGAAGGAGACTTTCTTCCCGATGTCGAAGACATCGCATCGCTCATCACAAAGAGAACAAAAATGATCGTGGTGAACAGTCCTTCGAATCCTACGGGAGGAGTCCTGGACAGAGAGACTCACGGGGCACTGCTTGACTTGGCCGAAGACACAGGTACGATTATACTGTCGGATGAGGTCTACGATTCATATATCTACGAGAATGACCACTTCTCCTTCATGCCGCATCTGGACAGGGCCGTGGTAGTGAACGGGTTCTCAAAGATGATGGCGGTTACCGGATGGAGAATGGGATTCATATGTTCCGACCGGGAAATAATGAAAGATCTTATCAAAATGCAATACCACGTCTGTGCAAGTCCCAACATGCCGGCCCAGTACGGGATACTGAACGCATTGCCTGTCATGGAAAAATACACAGAAAACGCCAGGAACATCTTCAGGGCCAGAAGGGACCTTATCACAAAGAGGATCAACGAAATAGACTGCATGCATATTTCGCCTCCGAAAGGTTCATTCTATGCCTTCCCCTCATACGATCTCGATATGAAATCTGAGGACCTTGCCGGTATTCTTGCCAAAAACAGACTCATATGTACCCCGGGATCATCCTTCGGGACGTACGGAGAGGGGCATCTGAGATTTTCATATGCCGCAGACGAGAAGAAAATCAATGCCGGGATGGATATACTGGCAGACACAATAAGAAAATTGAGGTGTGAATGAAATGGAAGAACGTACAGATCTTGACCCGAATGCAGAACTTTTCGGGTTGTATGACAAGGTCTCCGAGGAGGAGGCAGAAAACAGGCAGCTTTATGAAAAAAACCCGGGCAGGGTGGCCGCTCTCGGTGATCTTTGGTATGATACGATGATCGCGGAGATCGACGGTATGGACATCCCCGAAGAAGCAAAACGCCGGATGATTTTCAGTATGACCGCCAACGGCGTGCTTGACATGATAAGTGACTCCGCGCCGTCGGATGTCGGACTCGAAGCTACGTTCTCGTTCGACATGTTTCTCGGCGTGTCTCTGACGAACAAGAGATTCAAAGTCGATCTGTTCAAGGAACACCGCAATGCGCTTATCGGTGTAAAGAGAGACGATTTTCCTGATGACAGCACTTACGAAATGGCTCTTGAGGAATTCGAGGAGAGTTGGTGGGAGATACCGCAGCCTCTGCTTGAAAAAAGAACGCCCAACGATGCCATAAGAGAGACTTTATCAAAATACGGACTGACAGAATGAGCGAGATCTTTGCCTCGGCACCCGGTAAGTTCGTGATACTCGGGGAACACGCGGTCGTCTACGGAAAACCTGCCATAGCCCTCGCCATTAACCGGAGGTTCTATCTCAGCGTGAGAAGAGATGATGAATTCAGGATCAATGGCGAAATCGTTAATATCCGCGCGAATCCCCACCTTATGCACATAGCGGGAATGAACGACATGATACCTGTGTCGATCCATATGGACAGCAGGATACCTACCGGTTCGGGACTCGGATCGTCTGCGGCCCTTTCGGTGGCGTTCTCTGCCGCGATGAGGGCACTTAACGGCAAATCTGTCTCTGAGGAGGAAATAGCAAAGGAGGCATTTGAAGCCGAGTATTTCAGCCAGGGCGGAGGAAGTCCGATGGATACATCTGCATCCGCTCACGGCCGCGGAATAGCCGTTAATATGCAGGAAAGAGATACCGATAAACTGTGGGACATCTCAAAAAACAGCCACAGCTGGAATATATCCGGGATTGATGCTCCTCCGATGAAATTCGTCGTCGGATATACAGGCATAAGAGCGGCGACAGGACCGCTGGTGGAAAAAGTCAGGAAATACAAAGACAGCAACCGTTTCGCCGCGGATATTATAGACGAGATTGGACAGATCACAAAAGAAGGCATGACTGCTCTCGGATCCAACGACGTAACGAAACTCGGAGAACTTATGACTGAAGATCATAAATTGCTTTCCATACTCGGAGTGTCTTCTAACGAACTGAATAAATTGGTCAGTGCCTCCCTTCCGTATTCATACGGTGCAAAGCTGACGGGAGCGGGGGGCGGGGGCAGCATGGTAGCACTCACCGACCAACCGGATAAAGTGTGCGACGCGATACGCTCGCGCGGCGGAATGCCGTTCGCCGTAAAAACGGGCGCGGACGGGGTAAGGGTATCGGGCAAAAACGAATAAACAGAAGATAAGCGGCAGCTGCCGCGTTTAGATCAGGTCTTCAAAGCCTTCGACAACCTTAGGAAACCTTTCTTTTATGACCCTTAAGAGATTGTATACATTCACTTCCTTAATATCAGAGCCGGATATCAGTTTGACCAGCTCGTCAATAGTCACATCATCAAGCTCTGCAAGCCGTTCTTTGGCCATCCAGTTCCTGTAGAGTTTGTCTTCCATTCTGTCGCGCCACATTTTCTCATACGGCATAAGTGCCTCTTTGGAGAAATCTCCCTTCGCGGCACAGCCGGCAAGAACCTTCCCTGCATACATACCGGTTCTGCAGGCATGGCATATCCCTCCGCCGGTGATAGGATCGATTATCCTTGCGGCATCTCCCACCAGAATTATGTTATCTCCGACTGCACAGTCGATTCCGGGACATGTCGAGACCATGCCTGCAACGACCTCCACCGGCTGGCTGTTTCTGAATCTCGGATCTTCGGTTATGAATTTATCCAGATATTTCTTCGGGTCAGCATCACTGCACAGTTTTGCCATGATCCCTATCCCCACATTGGCCGTTCCGTTGCCCTTTGGGAATATCCATAGGTATCCCCCCGGAGCAATCGATGTGCCTATGTTGAACTCACAGTATTCCGGATCGATATCTGCGTTAACCATTCTGTACTGAAGACACGAATCGATATCGTTCAGTCCCAGTTTTGTATCTATACTTGCCCATCTTCCGACTTGGGATTCGAACCCGTCCGCAGCTACGATGGCCTTGGCGCGTATCTCTATCTCCTCGCCCATGCTCTTTGCCCTTATACCTGCAGGTTTTCCGCTCTCCCACAGGACATCCGTGCATGAGGTTCTCATCATGATCTTAGCACCTGCTTTTACGGCATCCCTTGCAAGTGCCTTATCGAACAGATGTCTCTCAAGAACATAACCGACCTCGGAACCTGCATGACTTTCGTCCAGCTTGAATTCGTACCCGCTCGGAGACCTGATGACCGCTCCGATCATGTCGGCGCATATCCACGCCGGGTCCGGCTCTATTCCGACCTCTTCCAGCCATTTTTTGGATACGCCTTCGGCACATCTGAGCGGTGCACCGATCTCGGCCTTCTTCTCGATAAGTATTGTATCAAGACCGCCCAGTGCGCAGAACTTTGCGGCCATGCTTCCTCCGGGACCCCCTCCGACAACGACCGCATCGCATGTGTATGTCTTCATTTATTCCGCCTCCGCCGACAGTGCATGGACAGGGCATATCTTTATGCATCTTCCGCACTTGTTACATTTGCTGCTGAATTCCAGAACAAAATCGCTGAGGAATACCGCATTGACCGGACACGATCCGACACATCCGCCGCAGTGCAAACACTTGTCTACATTCACCTTCATTAAAGATCCCTCCTCATAAATCGGGCCTCAGATCGTCCGGAACTACCAGAGCGGCCTCGAGTTCCTTGGCACCCTCTCTGTTCTTCTTTTTCCACTCTTCGAGAGGAATCGAGAATTTCTTCTCGATCTCGGCACGGTACTCCGGGCCTCCGTTGTACGCACAGAATGGGATCACCTGACAGTCAGGGGTTATATAATGGACACCGCAGCGTCTGACTCTCTCCACATCATAGTTAAAAGAGTCCTGGAAATGCATCCCTCCGAAAAACATAACCTTCCATGAGAACGATGCGAGGGCTGTCTTCGATTTGTTGCTCATGATACTTGTCATCGTCTTTATGAGCTGCTTCTTCGTCATTCCTCCCGGAAGATTTTCTTCCTTCATTGTCCTGTTCAGCAGCTTCAGCAGTTTCATTACGTATATTTTCTTGAAAACTGCCTTGTCTGCTTTAGACGATATCTCCGCGAGACCTTTTGTGAATTTCTCTACATCAATGAATCTCGGGAACGGTATTACATTCTCTTTTTCATCCATGAACACATACGTGGCTATGCCGCAGTGCGGATGGGTCGTGAATGTGACCTTCTTCTGTCTGAGTATCACAGATGCGAAGTCCGATATGGGTGCCACTACAGGTACGGGAAACCAATCCTCTTTGGTAGTGTATCCAGTCTGCTCCTGGAAGGCATTCACAAGATCGGGAAGAGTGAATCTGCCCTCCGAAAGTTCTTCGTTGGTTATCCTCCCCGTGAACGCCACAGGCTGGAAGTTTACCCCGCGTACGACGTCTGCATTGTCAAAGGAAAACTTTGCCATAGCTCCTATCTGGTGATCATTCATTCCTCTGACGATCGTTGGAACGAGGACAATCGACGGGCATTTTCCGGTCTCCTCCCTCAGTTTCCTGCAATTAGCAATGACATCCAGTTTCACTTGGAACATCTTCCTGTCCCTTGCCTGTATGTAAATGTCGTCGCTGATGCCGTCAAACGACAGATATATTGTGTTAAGTCCTGCCTGCGACGCATCTCTGAGGAATTCATACTTCTTGGCGAATTCGATTCCGTTCGTAGCCACCTGCACCTGAGCAAAATTTTTGTCTTTTGCAGCCTTTATAATTCTGACAAAGTCCGGATGGATAGTCGGTTCTCCTCCCGAAAACTGAACAGCCGTACATTTGATAGGTTCCTCTGACCTGAGTGCATCCAACATCTTTGTCAGGGTCTCGTAGTTTGGTTCATACACATATCCCTGCTGATTCGCATTGGCAAAGCATATCGGGCAGTTCATATTGCATCTGTTGGTCAGGTCGATGTTTGCAAGGGCAGAACAGGTGAGCATATCCACCCTCTGACCATCAATGAATACATGGACATTTTCTCCGTCCTTCAGATTCTTGTCTGCGGGATTCCGGAGTCCGACACCGTCATGAGCAAATTTCTCTGCTCGCAGGAAAAGCTCCGTATCGGACCAATAAACATCACAGAATCTTCCGTGTTCCGGACAGGTTTTGTCCATAAAGACCCTGCCGTCTTTGTCATAAAGACTGGCTGTCAGGATCTTTCCGCATTCTGGACAAACAGATCTCGTCTCCTTCGGAAGCCCCTTCGTGACTGCATAATTCTGCATAGTTGAAGTCATGGTACTGAGCCACGAGACCTACTTAGGACTTATAATACTTACCATGGTCCCACACACGCGCTGCAGCGGACAATGCAGGCGGCAGTCAGAGGCATAATACTAAGATATCAAATGCAAAAAGCAAAAGAGAAGGTAAGAGCAGATAGCATGGAGCGACCCACCCGGAGAGCACAAACGCACATTTGTCCGCGGACTTATTCTCGTTTAAGCTGTGTACGGCAGATTGTCTGATTACTGCCCAAATATCTTCCGGAAAAGCCGTGTTTTCCTGCAGTCCCGAGCGGATTTTATGATCTTCTGCCGCCGTGGAAATTTCCTTTATGAGCGGCGGCAGGAGTTCTACGTCGTTAACTGTAATTCCAGCTTTATATCTGGACATCGGACGGTGGTGCACCGGAACTTACATGAGACGTACAATCGGGAAGATCAGGAAATCAAATAATGGAAGCATGCCTTTTGTTGCAATAGGAGTTGTGCTGCTGATATTGGGTTCCGCATACGGAGTGATGATATCTCAGGCGAAAGACATAGAAGACGCGGCGGACAGCGTAGTGACCGAATTAGGTTCGCTGGATTACGCAATCGGAAGCACCGAGGCGGCAGTAGAAAGGGGTCTGGGGGAGATCATTTTCAGAATAAGTACGGATCCTGAGGGGGGATCGCTTGAGAACCGAGCTGCGATGTTCAGAAAATCATCTGCGGACTGGATCGGATCAAACTACCCTCATGCGGACCGCGGTGTCTCGGTTTCAATAACCAGTTTCGATTTTGTCCTCGAAGCGGAATCTCTGAAGATGGTCTCTTCTGATGCCTTCGCAGATGGATTTGTACCTTCTTATCTGAAAGCAACCGGCTTCTACACCGCGAAATTCATATCCGGATCGGGGACATCTATCAGGACTACGGAGATCGCCACAGACGGTACGTGCGCCCTGCCCCTGGTTGCCGAACAGGGGTCTCTTTTCGACCTGATGGTCTCCGGCGAGGGGTCCGCCCTCTCGCAGATGATGACCCATCAGCTCACGGCCGCTGCCCAGTATAGGGTCTTGAATGGGTACGGTGCCCTCGGAGAATACGGGGACAGAGGTACGGCATCCATATTAACCAAAGAGGATGTCATGTCTGCATACAAAAATTCAATGGACGTTCTTGAACTGCTCGTATTCCGTTCTTCGCCGGAAGGTCTGGATATCGGTTCCGGCAGAATAGATCTCGCTGACAGGATGATAGCCGGAGACGGATACCTTGATATCGACATCTCCGCGATATATTCGCAGGCACTGATTTCCGTGCTCGACGATCTTGTTCTGAAGTGGTCGGACTATCTTTACGGTAATGTTCTGATAGAAGGAGCGGATTTCATCGGTGACAGCCTCATGAATGCATGGGATTCGCTGAAGGGTTTCTTCACCGGAAATAACGAATTTTCGGCGGCACCTTATATAGAAAGCATCATGGCAGACAACGGACTGAATACAGAACTGTATAGATATCTGTTCAGCGGAAAATCGGCATCAATTAACATCGCAGGGTTCAGTACATCCGTCGGAGGCAATGTCATATCCGTTCCATCTCTGACGATCAATGCCGATTATCCTCAGGTCGATCTCATGGCCTGGAGCGGGATATCCAATTTCAAAAGCGATTACAGAGAAGATACTAACGGAATAAGAGAATGGCTGAAGAATGTCCTCAACTCTGCGGCTGTCAAAATCGGGACTTCGAAGGCATTCGGAACAATCAGGATAGATATAGATCAGGGAGATGAAGAGGCTTTTATGGACTCTGTCTCTTCGGCGGTTGACAGCGCGCTCAGAGGCGGAGAAGCGGAGGCTGAAAGAATACTGTCGGGTTCGATAGACGAACAGAAAGTATTCGATCCTTTTTACTATGCTATATTCAAGGTCATCTCTGACAACTTGCGGAACATATACGGCCTGGATTCTTTCAGCGAACACATAAAGTCATCCGCATCATCTGCCCTTAGATCTTATTTGGACGGCAAAGGCATCGGATACGACAGTGTATCCCTGAACGAAGCCGTAGATTCAATGATGAACAGCGGCGGTATAACGCAGGCTGTATCCGACTATGAGATTTCTGTGAATGACTGTTTAAAGGGACTGAGCACGCTTGCCGGCGTGCCTGAAAAGCAATCCGGCGTGCTGAAAAAGATATGCACCTCCATCATTGCCGGCGGCATTTTCTACATGGACATAATGACGGATATTCCGGAAAGAATAAGGACTCTGTGCAGAGAAGCCGCGGAGAACACAAATATCAACGCTTACAGCGGACCGATCGAACTGCCAAAAACGGACAGCTTTGAACTCATCGGATCCGATGACAGAACCTATGTCGAAAAACTGTCTCTGACGATGAAGACTTCGCCGGTAATAACGATCGGAAGTCCCAATGATAATCTGTCGGACTGCATCCACTACATCGGCTTCAACGACACTACAGGCGCATCTTATGCCACGGCTTTTTCGGTCAGTTTGGAAGACAGCATCGAATACACGGTGAAAAGTTCCGGAGCACTTGAACATATCATGGGAACTTCGGATTCGGTGTTCCGCGGACTCAGCGAGGTGCGCATCCAACTGAAGATAGTCGTGGGAAGCGGCTGGGAATTGGCCGGCGTTCGCGACTATAAGCCGAGCAACACATTACTGGAGGATGCTTGGAATGTACTGATCAAGCTTCTTTCCCCCATATTGGAACCTCTTCGGAAAGTGATGTCCATGATAACGGATGCGCTATCCATACTGAATTCTGCGCTTATGGAACTCTCCAAATATGTAGCATGGGTAATACAGAAGCTGTATGATGCACTTATGGTGCCTCTGGAACTGATCGCTGGCTTCGTAGAAAAAGCACTGAGCCTGCTGTTTGACAGCGTTCTCGAGGCTGCTGTTAATGCCATTCAATGGATAGTCGGGATAGACATGTCAAAGCAAACAGTAGGGTTCTCTTTCATGGGATTTGCACTGACTTTCACGACGAAACTGTCCACACTGGCCAGCGATACCAAAACCCTGTTGACCATCGCTATGAGCTACAGCATCGGCGGCCTGTACATCTCCGGCTCCGTTACGATAAAGCAGAAAGGTTCCGGCTCGAACAAAGAGATGATGCTCACCGGCGGTGCCCGTGTCGAAGGAAACAATTGGAGCGTATCTGCGGATATAGATCCGCTTATGAGGTCTACGCCCCATATGATATCCATAAACGGACATGTCAGAGGTGTGACATTCGATGTCCTGATTCCGGATCTTGTCCAGTATCAGCGCGCCGAACTCTCACTCTCCGACATCCCCGCTCTCGGAACCGTTTTGTCCAACATACCTCTCCCTATACCCGGAATGAAAGCATCGGTGGATGCGGGAGTGGAACTTAAGTATAACATACCGTTCGAGACCGGGATTCTGATCAATGAATTTGAACTGAATCCCGCCGGGGAGGATAAGGACAGAGAATGGGTAGAGCTGTACAATGCAACAAAATCTACCGTCGACCTCAGCGGTTATACGATAATTGCCGGTTCCAATCCAAAAACCAAGGTATACACCGTGACTGACCTGACCCTATCTCCGGGACAGAAAGAAATCGTTTTTCTTCCCGGATCGTTCCTCAATAATTCCGGATCGTCGCTGCTTTCCTCCGGTGAACAAATTATACTGAGATCGCCGGACGGCAGCGAGGTGGATAAGACCCCGGCCAAGAAAGATTCAAAGAACGACAGCCAGACCTGGCAGAGGATTGCAGACGGTGCGCTGGAATGGACAATGGCAGAGGGGACCCCGGGGACGGGTAACTGCGGAGGGCTGATCAGCGGAGAGATGGTCAGGGCACAGGTTCTGAAGATACTGAAAGATTCCGCGGTCAAGACAATGGGCAACATGAAGAAGCTTACAAGCACCGGGGACCTATCAGAGTTTCTGAAAGCGGCGATACACGATGCGCTGACATCCGGAATAGAGATGCTGTCCGCCTGTCTCGTCGAAGCCTCGGTATTCGTGTCGCTCGAGATCAACGATATGAGTTCCACCGTGTGTACCGGAATCAGGATCGCACTGTTCATTGATTCCGGGTTCGTCGAAGAGGGACTGAAATACCTGGTGGGGGAAATAGAATCCATCTTGCTTAATATCGAGAATCCGTACGGTCTCCGGCCTAAAGAAGTTCTGACCGACAACCTGTACCTCGGGGTGACCCTGTACACCGGCATAACATCTCCTAAATTTCTGAAGAACAGCGACACCTATCCCAACGTCAGGCTCGGTATCCACATAAACAGCAACATATCCGGCCTGTGCAGGATAGTCGGCTCGGACATCGGCAGTTGGAAGGTAACGGCAGGAGTGATTATAATGGATTGTCCCAGTGCTCTCATACCTTCATCGCAAAAGGCAGACAAAATGCTCGAATCGGATCTCTGGCTATTGAGAGCCACATTCGCATCTGCGTGACCCGGGAGGTTAAAATTTGAAAAGGAAAAATGAGGTATCCATGTTTAATTATAGGTGATGTCTATAACCCGTTCATGGCCGGAATGAGTTTCAGGGTACCGACCGTCCTCTCCGCGGACGAGCTTATGGATAAGTCCTTCAAAAGGGCATCCAAGATCACAAAAAAGGGGACTGACGCATTGGACGGAAAGAAGAAGACCGTTCTAGCCAAAATAACCGCCTCGGGCGACATAGTGACTTCCACCCTCAGCGGTTATATCGTCAAATTTCCCAGGATCGACAAAGAAGACGATTTTCTTCCCGAACTGATAGATCTCATCATAGGAATAGACAGATACAAAAAGGCACTCGGTGCACTGAACTGGGCATCCGGCAGGATAGATAAACTCAAAAACGATTCTCTGAAAGACGTTAGAAGGACAAAGGATCCAAAAATGATAGAAAGTATCAAAAACAGTTTCTATGGGAGGATGTCATCCTACATAAAACGAATCAACGAAGATCTTCTTTTCCTTCAGGACGCCAAGAACAAATTCAGGAAACTCCCGGCCATCGACCCAAACATACCGACCGTCGTGGTAGCAGGCTTCCCCAATGTAGGCAAAAGCAGTCTGGTGGCCAAACTCAGCACGGCGGCTCCCCAAGTAGCCCCGTATCCGTTCACCACGAAGGGAATAATCATAGGGCACATAAAAGACGACTGGAGAGTATTTCAGATTATCGATACTCCAGGACTGCTTGACCGTGAGTTCGACGACAGGAACAACATCGAGAAACAGGCGGTGCTTGCCCTCAGGTATCTGACGGATGTCATGTTTTTCATCCTTGATCCATCCGAGACCTGCGGCTACAGTCTGGAAAAGCAGAACGCTCTGCTTGAGGCTGTGAAAGAGAACTTCGGAGAGGTACTTATAATAGTTGCGGAAAGCAAGAGCGACATAATCAAAACAGGCAGCGGAAATATCAGTTTTTCCGCTGAGACAGGCGAAGGCGTGGACGAACTGACCGAGAAGATAATGAAACCGCTCAGATCTATACTCAGAGACAGGGCGGCCGGATACGATGGGGTCTGATGCATGGGAGATGTTGCAACCAGCGACGGCATGAGAGAATACTTCAGGTCGCTTTCTGAGAAGAATAACGAGTGTTACAGGATAGCCGAGGCTGCAAGAAAACTCGGCATGGATCCCGAAACGTATGTGGAAATACCGCAGGCGGAAGACCTGGCATCGCGCGTAGAGAAGCTTCTCAAAGACTACAATGTGGAAGGAGTCGCAGACGACATAAGGAGGCTGACAAAAGAGTATGAAAATCGTGAGATTGTTGCCCTTATGATATCAAAGGAGATAGCCGGCAGACCCGCCGACAGCATAGAGAAGGCTGTCGACAGGGCTGTGAGAGTGGGTCTCGCCGTCCTCACCGAAGGAATTCTGGTCGCACCGCTGGAAGGTATCGCAGATACGAAACTGAAGACCAATGCCGACGGCTCATCATACATTGACCTCATATTCGCCGGACCGATCCGTGCAGCAGGAGGTACTGGACAGGCGATGAGCGTGCTCATAGCCGACATGGTGCGTCAGGCACGGGGCATCGGCAGATATATCCCGACAAAGGAAGAAATTGCAAGATTCGAAGAAGAAATACCTCTCTATAAACAGTGCCAGCACCTTCAGTTTTCGCCGACTCCGCAGGAAATAGAACTTATTGTGAAAAACTGTCCGATCTGCATAGACGGAGAAGGCACGGAACAGGAGGAGATTTCGGGGTACAGGGACCTTCCCAGAATAGAAACTAACCGTGTAAGAGGCGGTGCCTGTCTTGTAATTGCAGAAGGGATGTGCCAAAAGGCTTCTAAATTGAAGAAACACGTGGACCGGCTGAAAATTCCGGGCTGGGAGTTCATCGGGGAATATGTGGAGGCACACAAACCGCCGGAGACCAACAAAGAGGACAGCGTCCAGCCCTCAACGACATATCTGAAAGACCTTGTCGCCGGGAGACCCATATTCGGACACCCGTGTGCCGTTGGAGGATTCAGACTGAGGTATGGAAGGGCCAGGACCACCGGCCTGGCGGCATTGGCGTTCAATCCGGCAAGCATGTACGCCATGGACGAATTCATGGCACTGGGAACTCAGGTAAAGATAGAAAGACCCGGAAAAGCCTGTGTGGTCACTCCGTGCGATATGCTTGACGGCCCTTTCGTACTTCTCAACAACGGAGACCTTGTACATTGCCAGACCAAGGAGGAGGTTATTGCTGTAGGCAGGAACATCGCGGAGATCGTGGATAACGGAGAAATTCTCATTCCTTTCGGAGAGTTCTGCGAGAACAACCAAGTCCTTGTGCCGTGCGGGTATTCCTTGGAATGGCACATGGAGGAGTTACTGTCCAAAGGAGAACTTCCGAGGGACTGGAAGAACCCCACCTATGAACGTGCGAAAGAGATGTGCCTGCAACTCGGTGTTCCGCTGCACCCGGTGTACAACATGTTCTGGTATGATGTGAGCACAGATGTGCTCAGGGATCTCAGATCCAGTATACTCTCGGGCGGCAGATTCGAGAACAGCCTGATACTTCCCAAAGACCCGAAAACAAAAAGAGTATTAGAGGACTTATGCGCGACGCACCGTGTCTCGGGAGACGAGGTAGTCGTAGATGAGCTGTACTCCGTACCTCTGCTTGACGGCCTCGGCCTCGGTGTCGGCAGCGGCATAATCTCTGTGAGAGAACTTAAAGGCAGCGATACGCTGTCCGCAGTGAGCAAAGCGGCGGGATTCGAGATACGCGCAAAGGCAAGGACCCGCATAGGTACAAGGATGGCACGCCCCGAGAAGGCAAAAGAGAGGGAGATGTCACCGAAGGTACATTCTCTGTTCCCGGTCGGAAGGGACGGACAGTATGGAAGAGATATTGATTCCGCCATAAGAGCCTCCAAAAGCAGAACACCGAACTTCAACAGGAACGAAGAGCCTTCCCTGAACTTAGAAGTGGGGAAAAGGATGTGTCCCCGATGCGGCATCTACACATACCGCACATGGTGCAGATCGTGCAACACCCACACAGCAGAATCTAATTCAAAGAATGCTTACGGCAACAACGGGCCTTCGATGATGAACGTAAATCTTTCGAAGGAGTACAGCGATGCGCTTTCGAATCTGAAAGAAAAGGTACCTGCAGAGCTTAGATGTGTCGAAGGTCTGATTTCCAGATCAAAGACCCCTGAAGCACTGGAGAAAGGGATACTAAGGTCCAGGAACGATGTGTCTGTCTTCAAAGACGGTACGATAAGATATGATATGACGGATATGCCGCTGACTCATTTCAAACCCAGAGAAATAGGCCTCAGTGTCGAGAAAGCCCGTGACCTCGGATATAAGCACGACTGGAACGGCGATCCACTCACAGACCATGAGCAGATATGCGAACTCAAAGTCCAAGATATAATCCCTTCAACGGACTGCGGAAACTTCCTCGTGAAGGTCGCGAAATTTCTTGATGATGAGTTGGAAAAGTTCTACGGACTTGAGAGATACTACAACGTCAAAAACAGCACCGACCTCATCGGACACCTGACATTTGGATTGGCCCCCCACACCTCCGGCTGTATACTCTGCCGCATAATAGGGTATTCGGACATAAGGGGATGCTACGGTCACCCGTTTTTCCATGCTGCAAAAAGAAGGAACTGCGACGGAGACGAGGACTGTGTAATACTGGCACTCGACGGCCTTCTGAACTTCTCGCGGCTGTATCTTCCGGACAGAAGAGGGGGACTTATGGATGCCCCGCTCGTTCTGACCACGAGACTCGATCCGAATGAGATAGACAAAGAGGCGCACAACATAGACTGTCTTAGGAAATATCCGATCGAATTCTATACAGCGGCCATGGAAATGCGCGATCCGAAAGAAATAGAGAAGGCGATGGATCTGATATCCGGCCGCATCGGCACACCCAAGCAATACGAGGGTCTGGGTTTCACCCATGATACTCACGATATCTCCGAGGGCCCCAGGAATTCAGCCTACACTACCTTGGATAGTATGACCGATAAAATGGAGGCCCAGCTATACTTAGGGAAAAAAATACGTGCGGTAGACGAAAGGGATGTGGCGGTCAAAGTTATCAATAAACACTTCCTTCCGGATATAGCGGGCAACCTCAGAAGTTTCAGCACACAGACAGTAAGGTGCACGAAGTGCGGGGACAAATACAGGAGAGTTCCTCTTTCCGGAATCTGCAAATGCGGAAACCCGCTCATCCTCACAGTGCACGAGGCCAGCGTAAAGAAGTACCTTGAAGTCTCAAAGGATATCATCGAAAAGTACGATCTTGATGAGTACACCAAAGAAAGAATAATGATCTTGGAGATGAGCATGAACTCGGTCTTCAACAACGACAAAGTCAAGAAATGCAAATTGTCTGATTTTTATTAAAAGGAGGGCTTACGCCCAATTCAGAGTTTTTCTTCCCCGACATAGGAAAACACTCCCTCCGGCTGTGCGGAAAGAATTTCCATTCCTCTGTCCAGTACTTGTTTTGCGGTCAGCGAGCCATCCGTTTCGTACTTGAATAAAAAGTTGGTCTCGTCTGCGCTTACGGTCACGGCCCCTTTGGAAACGACCTCACATTCTCTGCACATGCCGCAGTTCAATGCGTCTCTTACTGCAAGTTTCCCGCTCTTGACCTCAAAGACTCTTCTGGGACATACTCTTATAGAATCCAGCGTGTCCTGCTCTCCGGCCCTTTTCTTGTCTATCGACACATTTGGAAGATATTTATATCCGACTCCAAATGCAGCCTGCCATTTCACGTGTTTTCTGGCCGTCCCCATGACTGCCGTCGCATAGATCAAAACTGCCTGTCCGTCCGTGAGTTCGACGATCGGTATGAACTGATCCTTGACCGCAAGGTCTGGGTTCCCCAACGGCATCATGTCGCCTGAGAGAACCGTGCACGGCCCTATTTTATTAAGACTGTACATGATCGTGCAGCTTGGGCATCCTTCGCCCCCGCAGACGCAGTCTTCCTGGGACGAAAACAAACTGTAATCTGTCGGTACTGGTACCATTCCAAGCCTGTGTGCCACTATCTCGTCAAAGAGAGGAGTCACGCTCTCGTATTCTTTATCGTCAACCATTATCGGCCCCAGATGGAATTCCACCTTGTCGATGGCCATCTTGGGAATATCGGTGAGCATGGTCCTTCTGAGCGCATTCGCCATGGCGGGAGAAGAATTTTTCAGTATGAAACTGCCCCTCGTCTCCCCCATTTCGCGTATCTCTACCTCCATAGGAGTGCCCCCTCAGACCCTGCGTCCCCTGCGACCGCCTTTCCTCTTGGTGCCGTCGTGCGGAATCGGCGTAACATCTTCAATGCGTCCGATCTTGAGTCCCGCCCTCGCAAGGGCACGGATAGCTGCCTGGGCCCCGGGGCCGGGAGAGCTTGATTTGTTTCCGCCGGGAGCACGAACCTTCACGTGTATCCCTATAATGTCCCTCTCTCTGGCGACCTCTGCGATCTTCTCCGCGGCCTTCTGGGCCGCGTATGGTGAAGACTCGTCCTTCGCCTGCTTGACGACCATTCCGCCTGTGACCTTTCCGATGGTCTCCGCACCTGTGATATCCGTGAGGGTGATCATGACGTTGTTATAACTTGCGTATATATTGGCTATTCCCCATTTGGCTGTCATCAGATTCCACCGTCCTCAAGTGTTATTCCGGCCTCTTCCGCATCGGCTTTCGCTTTCGCCGCAACCTCTTCGTCGGCTTTCGCCCTGGCCCTTGCGCTGGCGGCGGCATTTACCGCGGCCTGTTCCGCAGATATTCTCATCGGATGCATCTCATCCGTGAACGGAGAGACATCGTTGTACACAACGGATGCCTCCTCTTCCCGAGTCACGATGTATCCCGGAACGGTCACCCTATGGCCGTTGATGTGTATATGGCCGTGCGTTATCATCTGTCTTGCCTGTTTTATGGTCGTCGCCAGGCCTTTGTCGAAGACAATTGTCTGGAGCCTCCTTGACAGTATGTCGCTCCCTGAAAGAAGAAGAACATCATTCAATGTCGAACCGGTCACAGGAAGCAGGCCTATGCGGGAACACTTCCGTATCAGCGCATCTGCCTCGATATTAGCCTGCGCATCCCCTCCTCTGAGACGGGCCTGCAGTTCTCTGGATTGTTTCCTGAAGTTCCTGAGGATAGTCTCCGCCTTCCAGACCTCTGTCTTATTTTTCAGTCCGTATTCGCGGACAACCTCGACCTCTCTCTTTATCCTCTCCCCCTCCCAAGGGTGAGAAGGAGTGTCATACGACCTGCGTGAAAATTTCGGATCTCCCATTTACATCACCTCAGGACGATTTCCTCTGGACACCGATCGTGAGTCCCTTTCTTCCATTAGAGCGGGTCCTCTGGCCCCTGACCTTATGGTGGGTCTCGTGCCTTATCCCGCGGTAGCAGCGGATCATCTTCATTCTGTTGATGTCGTCTTTCTGGATGAAATCAAGATCGTTACCTATCAGATGCATATCTGCACCGGTCTCGTAGTCCATCTGCCTGTTGACTGCCCAATGCGGGACATATTCAACATACGTGGTGACGAATGTCTCGAGTTCTTTGACCTTTGCGTCAGAGAGTGTTCCGATCTTTGCAACTGGATCGACCTCGGCCCTTTTGGCTATGATCTGTGATGCTCTTTTGCCCACGCCCTTTATGCTCTGGAGTCCGATTACTGTCCTCTTCTTGCCGTCGATATCGCTGCTTGCGATACGCACAATGAAGTTGAAGTTCTCGTCTTCGGTCTCCGGCGCATCCTTCTTTGGTTTTGCCATATTTTCATTCCTCCGTAAATGTTCCCCGAAGGGAAGTATCCAAGCGCCTGTCCGTCGGGACGCGCTCTCAGTATTCGTCGGAGACGGGTCCTGAGTTTACGTTACGGCTGGGATTATATCTCCCTTATTAAAGCTTCCTGTCTCTCGCACTCAGAGCAATGCGAGACATCTGCCGAGAAATCCGGCACCCAGACAGATCACCGCATTCATAAAGAACACGAGAAAACCATATCCGACCATACCGGCAGCGAATGACTGCACCATCTCCAGCGACACAGACGACATCGTGGTAAATGCACCGAACAGTCCTACGAAAAGGAACAGTCCCGCCGCATCTCCCATGTCGGCGAATCTGAAGAAAAGAAAGCATATCAGTAAGCAACCTACAAAATTGACTGTAAATGTACCCCAATTGATCTCTCCGAACGACGACATTGCCTGAGACAGTCCATATCTCAGTACCGCCCCTGCCGCTCCGCCGAGTGCCACCGCTGCGAGGCCAACCATCTGTTCACTGCCCATTGAAGGCGGGATGGTGCACCCAAATAAACTATTTTCGAATCACGGCAACATTTTCCGAAGTAATTTCCGATCTTCCAAAGAATGATGCTGGCTATAGTGAAAAGGTGCCGATGACCGTATTTAGCTTTTCGGAACCCAGTATTTTTTATCACTCTTCAATTTTTGCTCCTGCCCGGTCTTTTGATTTTTCCCTTCCTTTAGGAGGTGGTTTTTGAGATTTCCCCTTACTCCCATCATTCCCCGCGCAAGCGGTGCGGCCTGCAGGGCCGCAAGCTGCCGGAGGCACGTTTGTATTTTGAACAATCCCGCATGAGATAATTTCATGCAAATAAAATTGGAGGTAGTCTAATATGGCTGCAAATAAGAAAGAAGAAAATGGAGATTCGAAGAAGGACAAACATACTTGGTTTGTCCATGAGGTACGCGGTTCCGGTACGAATGAGTATGCCGTGTTCGCTCAGTCGGATAAGAAAGATACAGGTGAACTTTATCCGATCAAGGCACATATCAAGGCCTCGTACTTCTATAACGGAGAAGATGTTGTTCATTTCATCTCTGTTCAGGGATCAAATGCGCTTCGTTCCATCGGCGAGAAACTGATTGAAGCTGCGGATCTCAATGTTGTTCACTTCCCGGAGTCGAGTTTTTCCGGCGGTGTGAATATTCCCAAGGATTTCAAGGTTGTCGATTCTGAATCCCTGAGGTGATATTCATGTCGCAGTTCAAGCATCCCGGAAAGAATAAGAATTCCGCTGCTGTAATCGCGGTTCTCTGCCTGGCGGTTGCTGTCGGCGGTGCTTATTTTCTGTGGACTGATACTTCTGATGGTCTGAAACCTGATCAGTTTTCACATTACAAGAATGATCTTTCCGTAAATGTCGGATTCAAACCTACAGAGGTTCAGTTCTCCTCTGATAATGAGATACCCGGGTTATTCGTCACTCTCGGCGATTATAACACATCAGCGGGTACATCCGCTGTCACAGTCGAAGGCTTTCTTTTCTCTTCCGGTGAATTTACCGGCATAATCGTTTTTGCCGGTGAGGATGAAGCTTCGTATGAATACACATTCTCAATCGATGTTGCTGAGAACAGTACCAATCTTACGATTATGGCTGCTTCCGTAATCGGTCTGATTGTCGGTCTGTACATGCTCATTGTCTATTATCGCGGGAGGCACTGAATATGAATCTGCGGCTGATTCTTCCCGTTGTTCTTGCCGTTGCTTTTCTGACTGCCGGCGGAATGTATGCGCTGAATGCCGATGATTCCGCCGCCGATTCCGGAAACGGTTCTCTGAATGATATTCTGGATGATCCCAGAGTTATCGCCGCCACTTACAGGGACGGCAGTTTCTCGTACGTTGAGCTTCCGATAGGATATACCGCGGT
>JAIRYF010000023.1 GCA_031267895.1 Candidatus Methanoplasma glyptotermitis | reverse complement strand
AAGCTTGAATGCAGCGAGAATCTGACACCTTCCGATGTCCTCGGTATCTATCGCAGAAGGGATACCGTTGAGAAGCTCATTGAATCATTAAAGAATCAGATTGATCTCAGACCTCTGAGAGTACGGTCTGATAATGCGGTTCATGGAACCCTCTTATTATGTTTCCTTGCCCAAACGACAGTATCGATGGCAAGATATGAAATCCCCGAAATCCGTTCCAAATCTGCAAAATTCATTATTGCTTCCTTAGAAAATTTGACAGTTACCTACGCTTATGATAACAAACGCTCGCTCCGCCGGATATATTCTAACTTTGAGTATCTCAATTCACGGATTCTTAAGGATACGGTGGTTGTTTCCGGTGTCTGCGGGGGCTGAAGGCCCCCTTCGGACTCCGAGAACATGATCAAAACGCTCTCACCTTTCTCCGATGGAGCAGCGTAAGCTCTCCCGAACATCAACTGTCAAATTTTCCCAATAACGAAATCAACTGTCGAGGTCAGGTTTTAATTGTACTACTGTTGCAGCAGCCTGCACAGCCTGTTTGCCCACAACTCGGTGTTCACGTATGCGGCAGCGGTGATGCAGGCACCTGAGTTCCCTGGCTGTTCTGTTTCTGTCCTTGGCATCGTCTGCCATTGCAATCGCCGAAAATCGGAGGGGATTGTCATATCCGTGCCTTTTTATAAAATCCCGATAATAACGGCCCGATTCGAATGGATACCGAACAGAGGATGGCAATAATAACCAGGGATGCCGAGGAACTCATAACCGAGGGGGAGCTAAGAGAACTCCTTGCCAAAAAAGAGAGGCCGAGAGCATATATCGGGTTTGAGCCCTCAGGGCTGGTCCACTTGGGATGGGCATTGGTAACATCGAAGATCAAGGATCTTGCCGATGCAGGATTCGATGTGATCGTATTCTGGGCGGACTGGCATGCTTACATCAATGATAAACTCGGAGGCAATCTGGAAAGCATAAAGACATGCGCCAGGTACATGGAGGATTGTTTCAAGGCACTGGGCGTGCCCTGTGACAAGACTAAGTTTGTCTATGCGAGCGAGATACTCAGCGATATAAAATATTGGGAGATGGCGATAAAGGTTGCAAAGGCGACGACTCTTTCAAGAGTCAAAAGGGCTATGACTGTCATGGGAAGATCCGAGGACGAAGCCGAAGTGGATTTTTCGAAGCTGATCTACCCGATACTCCAGGCAACGGACATATTCTGCATGGATATAGATCTGGCTTACGCCGGGATGGATCAAAGAAGGGCCAACATGCTTGCCAGAGAGGCCGCGGAGAAACTTGGGTTGGAGAAACCTCTTGCGCTTCACACCCCGCTCCTTCCCGGACTCAGAGGGGGAGACAGAATGAACCCGGCCACATCTAAGATGTCGAAGAGTGATCCAAACAGCAGCATAAACATACATGACGACGACGAAGCAATAAGGAACAAGATGAAAAAAGCGTTCTGCCCCCCGGAGAAGGAAAAAGAGGCAGAGAACCCCGTCCTGATGCTTTGCAGGTATGTGATATTCCCCCGTCTGGGCAGAATGAATATATCCAGGCCGGAGAAGTTCGGAGGATGTCTTTTGCTCCAAAGCTACGAGGAGCTGACTGAAGCCTACTTCTCGGGTTCGCTCTTCCCCCTTGATCTCAAGAATGGCGTATCAGACTCGCTGATCGAGATACTCGGGCCGGTCAGAGAATATTTTGACAGGAATCCCGAGAATTACCTGGCGATGAAGCAGATATTCGAAAATACGGAAAAGTTCAGGTAATCTCTTCCTTGGGCTGAGACTCGGACAGGGATCTTTTCTTTATTTCTCTGAATTCTTCCATTGTCCCCATCATGCATATATGCAGCATGGCTTCGGTATCTCCGGTGCCCGACATTCCGGCGGCCCCGCCGTGGCCTCCCCCGTCCGTTTCCGTCTCTTCGCTTATGCTGCCCATTATTTTTCCGAGATGGATCCCCTTTCGGACTATCTCCTGGCTCGCTCTGCCGCTGACCCTGAACTCATTATCCCTTTGGGACCCGACGAAAGCGACATCCGCCCCTGCTGTCATGAGTGCCCTGCATGACGAGGCTTCGAAACTTCCGCCGTATGATGTAGCCACCATCATGTCTCCGATATGATCGAATTTGGTTCTGCCTACAGCTTTCATCACAGCAATCCTTTCGGACATGGTCACCCGCGACCTGGTGAGGTTGAATACTTCGTCTGCATGGATATTGCCTTTTTCGAGCAATTCCGCGAATGATCTCATGATCTTCGGGTTGGCAAACTGGAAATGTCCGCTGTCTGTAAGCATTCCGCCGAGCAGGGCCATTGCGGCATCCCTCGGTATATTTACGCCGGCGGCATCGATGACATCTTTAACGATCTCGCAGCATGATACCTTCGTGCTGTCGCAGACAAAATGCATCCCTTTCCATTTGCCTGTCGGACTGTGGTGGTCTATAACCACGCTGCCTGCCGGGATATCCGAGGCCGTGGGTCCGAGCTGCTCAGGGGAAGAGGTGTCCACGACAACCGCAAGATCATACAGACTTACATCGCATTCTTCCAGTATGTTGATGTTAAGTTTTTCGGCGGCCAGTCCGGCCACCCTGTCGACCCCTCCGGGTGCGAATATGTCTCCGTCTGGGAAACAGGAGGAGATGGCAAACGCAGAACCTACAGCATCCATATCAGCGTTCCCGTGCACAAGGATGACCTTGTTCTTCGTTCTCAGTATCTCCGCCGTTTCCTTTATCATTTCACCTCTTTCGTGAGAATGCTTTTCCGATCTTAGTCTGGCCTATCCCGGTCAGCAGGATGTCGGATTTGTATATTCTGACTGTTACCAGGATCGTCGCTGCGGCGAATATCAGCAGATACACAAGGCCGGCCAAAACAATCGCCGTATTGTCAAAAATAAGATTATCCATTACTGTCATCGGATGCGTGAAAGGAATGGCGAACAGCACAGTCTGCAGGACCCCGGGGAGACCGTCCCAGCTTGAGAACATGGTTATGAACATCGGTATCATTGCCAGGACGCTTATCGGCAGCGTCATAGTCTGTGCCGCTTTGTAGTTCTTGGCGAATGCACCCATTATCATGCACATTCCGAGGGCGCAGAAAATCGCCAAAAAGATCATGACCATAATTATTGCCCAGTCCGCTGTGCTCAGACTCATGCCGTAGTCCCGGAGATCAATGTCCCCTATGGAACCTGTGAACCCGTTCATATAAAACATCATCCCGACCATGTAGGCCAGACCGAATACCAGGCCTACGATGGCCGAGGCAATCAGTTTGCCGCTCACTATTGTGGTGCGTTTAACGGGAATTGTGAGAAGCGTTTCAAGGGTTTTGTTCTCCTTTTCGTTGCCCATCGAAGATATGACTATGCTCCCTATCATCACTATGACGACCATAATAACTACGGGGACCATCAGAGTCTGACTCATCGCCGACGTAGATATCTCTACGGGTGTCACACCCTCGTAGGTATTTCCGTTGACATATGTGTACGGTGATGCAGCCCTTACCGGGTTCAGCATAAAATCTGCAATCTCGGGATCTGAGATCCCGGACACAAGCTCACCGGATATGCTGTTGGATATCCACGAGATCACAGTCGAGGATATCGTTGATGATGTGGATCCTATCACCCCGCTGTTCTTGAAGATATAGTATTCAGAAATGGAACTTGGTATCCCGTTGTCGATATTTTCCGAAAATCCGGGTGCTATTCCGAAGGCTGTATCCAGACCTCTGTCGATCATCTCGCTGATTATTTGATCGCTGTTTCCGTGTTGGCTGTCAAGTATGACTATGTATGCGGATGCTCCGTCGCGGTCGAGTCCGTACACCGACTCGTAGAAATCGAATACCGAATCAACGGCGAAATCGGACCACATTCCGTCATCACTGTCTGCCAGACCTATCTTCGATGGAGATGTGATGCCCTCCATCTCTCCGCCGACAAGCGTCCCCAGCATCATGAAGACGATCACCACAACGATCACCGAAAAAATGGATCCGGGCGTGAGGAGTTCTTTGAGTTCTTTCCTCGTTATGTTAAGCAGATGATTCATCCCATCACCGCCTTCACGAACACTTCTTCCAGATTTGCGGCACCGTACTTCTCCTTCAGTTCCGCGGGGGTTCCGCTTAGAACGACACGACCGTCGTTAATCATCGCTATCCTGTTGCACAGTATGTCAACCTCAAACATATTGTGCGAAGAGATCAGGACGGTTACGCCCTGCTTTGCTATCTTCCTGATGACTTCTCTTATCTCGAAGGCATTGATGACATCCAGGCCGGATGTGACTTCGTCCATGACCGCGATTTTCGGGGAAGGCATTATGGCTCTGGCGATAAGCAGTCTTCTCATCATACCTTTGCTGTATGTGCCCACTTTGGAATCTATTCTTGGCCCGAGGTCTGCGATTTCGATCCCATTCCGGACCATTTTTTCGAATTCCTCTCCGTCTGCGAAAAATCCGGCCATGAATCTGAGATAATTTCTTCCGGTGAGGTCTTTGTATGCACCCGCATCTTCAGGAAGATAGCTGATTATATTCCTCACTTCATCCGATTCCTTTGAGATGTCGAGGCCGCATACGCTTATGCTGCCCGATGTCAGCTTCAGGAGCGTGCATATCATTCTGAGAGTGGTGGTCTTCCCGGCACCGTTTGGACCGATGAGGCCGAATATTTCCCCTTTGTTTACGGAGAAACTGACATCCTTCACGGCCACGATCTCGCCGTAGGTTTTGCGTACGTCCTTTACGATCAGTGTTTCCATGATTACCGACTCCTGTTTCTGAAAGAACCCTCTGTATCTTCTGCCTTCTTCTGATCCCGGTCCGATCGGCCGGCGGGGTATGTCGCGGATCGGTATCGGGTCCGCAGCCCGACTTATTCTTGGCCCACGGCTTTATTGATGGTTTCCTGCAGAGACTCGTACTTTTCGCGAAGCGTCTTTTCCTGGCGTTCGAGACCTTTGATCCTTATACCCATGTTCTCGACTGATTCGTCAAGATCCGCTTTCAATTTGTCTTTGTCGCCGACCCTGATGAGAAGCGATCCAGAGCTTTTGTATACATCTCCGGTAGCTTTTTCAAGTTCTTCGGATGTTCTCTCCATCTCTCTTCTCTGAGCTTCCATCTGCACCTTCTGGGTCGATACCGCTTGCAGCTGTTGCTGCGTTTGCTGGAACTGAACTATCTGGTTCTGTAACTGCGGGCTGATGTCATTCATGTATTCACCTTATTATTGTGTCTATTTCCTCGGTTATCCTTATGCATTCCAGGTATGTATTCAGGGATGCCCTCATCGCCGAAGCGTCTGCCGCGGCAAGCCTTATCGTGCCGATCCCATCCGCACATCCGACGCAGGCCTTCGTGCGGGGAAGCTCCCTGCCGGCCTCAGGACCAAGCGCGGATATGATGCCTGAGGCACCATCGGATGTTATCTTAATCTCGGCGGTGAACATATCAGTCAGACTTCAGAACCTTCTTCACATTCGGTCTGTCTTTGAAGAATATCTTCGACCCGCACTTTTCGCACTGGAGGCCCAGGGCATTGACATTCCTGATCGGCTCGTTGCACTTGGCGCATCTGTACATCTGTGTCCCTCACTGTTCGGATACCTGAGACAGATCCTTTTTTGTCTTGGGGCTGTATGCCTCGGCCGCGAATTTTGTGTTGCAATGCCTGCACTCCCATATCCCCGAGCTTATTCTCTTCACGGACATGTGGTGGCAGACAGGGCACTCGTGCCTTGTTTTCTGGTGTGCCTCGATGTTCTTCACCCTGTTGCGGACGACAACACCGTATCTGGCACCGAACCTTCCGGACGTGCCTGCTTTCTTTGTTCTTTTTGCCATTTTATCACCCGATGATTTTCCTGACGGCCTTGCCCTTCTCGACGGCCCTGTCCAGACAGAGGCTCAGTTCGTCACGTGTGATCGAACCCTTTCCTCCCTTTTGCATGGCCCTGAAGTTGCCCTTGTCGTCGGTGGTGACGGTCAGGCGGGCAGATGAGATCATCTCTTCGTCGAAATTTGGGTCAAGTATTAAATTATTTCCTATTTTGACGGACGTCACCGATATAGGTGTGCATGTGACAGGCAACGGTCTGTTCTCTCCTTTGCTGTACTGTTCGCCGGGTATGGTCGCTGTCCTGAGGGCAGATACTGCCGCGAGGTTCGCGGCATCGAACAGGTTGCCGTCATAGTCAAGTGCGTACATATCCACAAAGCACATCCAGACCTCTTCGCCGGCGGTGATGCAAAGCTGTTTGACATCCACCATTCCGGATTCACGTATGCCGCGATCGACGACACGCGCCAACTCGATGGCATCTTCTCCGGGGGGACCGGATTCGAATGAGGGGTGTGCCATGGGTATTAGCTCGGCTCCCATTGTAAGCACTCCGCTGTCAGGTGTGTCTGAGAACGGAGTTCCGGGTATTATTTTCACTCCCGCAATAACCTCGGTGTTTCCCAGCTTTACTCTTGCGGAACCGTCTGCGCTCTCTATGCAGTTTGTTGTGATCTGTATGTTCCTGATATCACCAACGCCTCTGCCGTCTTCTCTTTTGCCTTCTTTCAAAAGGTTCATTATGTGGTCTCTTTTTATTTCGGAGATGACATGTTCACTCATTTGCTTCATCCTCCTTCGATATGGCGTAGCGATTCTTCAGAGCGGTTTTTTGGACGTCGTACAGATCATGGCATGCGCCGAAGGCCATATCTAAAGCCTTGTCGAATTCTTTCCTTGTCATGTTACCGTCCATCTGAAGCAGGACGATCTCATCCGTCGACGGGACGATGGCCAGAGGAACATCCGCTTCACCGTAATTGTCCTCTTCTTTGTTGAGGTCGAGGAGCACGTGACCGTCGGCCTTTCCGGCAGCTATGGCAGGTACGATATCCCGCATCGGTATCCCCGCATCGGCAAGTGCGACAGAGGCCGCAGTAAGGCCGGCGCATCTTGTTCCGGCATTCGCCTGAAGTATCTCTATGTACACATCTATCGATGCGCGCGGGTAAAGTTCCGTAAGGACAACCTTTTCGAGAGCCTCGGCAATTATCTTCGAGATCTCAACGGATCTTCTGTCCGGACCCGGTCTCTTCCTGTCGCTGACGGAGAATGCCTGCATGTTGTATTTGCACTGTATTATGGCCTTTGTAGGGTCCTGCAGGTGTCTCGGGTGGCACTCTCTCGGCCCGTAAACAGCCGCAAGAACCTTGTTTTTTCCTATCTCCAAGTATGCGGATCCGTCAGCGTTGCTGAGGACCCCCACTTCAATATGAACAGGTCTGTGCTCGTCAGCCTTCCTTCCGTCGATCCTCACGCCTTTCTTGTCAACTAATACCATATCGGTGTGTCCGCTCATTGATCTTCCTCTCCTTCGTCGTCTTCCGTCTCCGGGAGTCTGTTTCTTATAAATTTTTCGACTCTTTCGGTAAGGTTGCTGTTCTGGGCTTCTCTTTCTATAAGTTTTATTGCCTCGACAGCCGTATCTGCCTTATCGTCGTCTCCGTCTATCCAAATTCTTCCGTTCTGTCCGACGAATATGCGGCAGTCGGTCAGGTTCTTGATCATCTGTATCATTGAACCGCCTTTGCCGATGACCCTCGAGACTTTCGAGTGCGGCATCTCGATCAGCTGCCCGCCCTCCACTCTTCTTAGGCCGGAATCTTTCATAGTAACCTGAATCTTCTTGCTCTCATCAACCATCAGGATCTTCAGCATGACGACGTTTCCTATACCGAGGTATTTCGATGTGTCTCCGAATTCTACCTTCCAGGGCACCTCGTTTACGTGCAGCGGCGCGGGATACGGCGCATTTATGTCAACAAGCCAATTGGATGATCCTATGTCTTCGATGATCCCGATCACTGTATCCCCTGTGTTTGGCATGTAGCGTCCTCCCAACGGGATTACGCCTACGGTGTCGTGGTACACGTTCCTGACGCCCAATATTCCGGCATACGTTTTGCCGTCAAGCATATACGCATTGCTCCCAGCACACATCCCGCTGTCATCCAGCAGGTCTCCGGGAACCACAATCTCCCGCGTGGGTCTGGCGTTTCTTCTTTCCATTTTTATCACTTCTTTTGAACTTATATTAAATCAGTTTTAGCGACGCGGCCCCTTTCGTCCTGTGTTTGAGTTTCTCCGTGAGTTCGGGCACCATGCCTGCGGGCAGTTCCATTATCCCTATCCATGAGCCGTCCGCTGCCCACTCTTCTCTTTCGACAATCCCGTAATGTATCATGTCATCGAAACATTTTCCGTAATCCTCGCCTTTGAGCTTTATCGCAATCCTGCTCTTCTCAAAGCGGATCGGTATCAGGGGGCGAAGAAGCTTCATTGCTTCATCGATCTCTTTGTCAAGGGGTTTGAAAGGGTCCACGTGGAACTTCGCCTCTTCCAAGGCGAGTTCTATCCTTACATAGGGGTGCGGCAGTTTTGTCTGAGGATTTATGGCGTTGGCGGCGATATAGGTTGCCACCTGACGCCTTTTTGTCTCCAGCATCTCTCTCCGCTGTTCTGCGGTTATCTGGATTTCTCCTCTCTCAACGATCTTCTTCGCAATATCTGATATGACGTCAGTACCAAAGGCCTCTCGGATCTTTCCCTCCGCAGGCCTGGTACCCTTCCCAGCATTCTTGAAGACATCCTCCACCGCAAGATATTCTGTGAGATCCACTTGCTTACCCTGTTTAAGGAAGTTCACTACCTCGGGGTCGAGGAGTATCTCAAAGGTCTCTCCGTGACTCTCCAGCCTTGCGATTATGGCATCGTCTAGATTGACCATGTTGACCATCAGAGCTTGCTGATCAGTTTGGTGATCTCGGGTTCGCTGAGCCTTCTGAACTTCTTTCCTTTCTCAACCACTCCGATCTCAACAGAAGCCGCCGACAGACTGTCCTCTATTGCTGTGCTCAGGGCCTTCAGTCCCAGTTTTGCGGCTGCCTCGAAAGACATGCCGTCTGCAAATTCTTTCTCAAAGGTATCCATTACGGTCGGTCTGCCGGAGCCTATGCTCGTCGCTCTGTATGCAACGAGTGCCCCCGATGGGTCCGTCTCGAAAAGGTGCGTTCCGATATCATCGACACCTGCGACCAGCAGAGCGACTCCGAACGGGCGTCCGCCGCCGTACTGTGTGTAGTTCTGTTTGTAGTCGCATACACTCTTCACCAAAAGTTCGACCGCTATGTTTTCCCCATAAGTGACCTTGTGCCTCTGTGCACTCTTGCGGGCCTCATCTATGAGTATTCTGGCATCGGCCACGAGACCGGATGTTGCACATCCGATATAATCGTCAATGTCGTAGATCTTTTCGATTGAACCAGGCTCCACAAGCTTACTGGACAGCCTCTTATCCACCATGAGGATGACGCCTGTTTTGAACTTCAGCCCGATCGTGGTCGTACCCTTCTTTACGGCTTCTCGGGCGTACTCTACCTGAAACAATCTCCCGTCGGGGGAGAACACCGTGATCCCCCTGTCATATGCCATCTGTCCCGGTTGCATTATTTCTCTCCCTTGTTCAAGACCACAAACACCCCCTATTATATATTACTTTACGAGCACGCGGCCGTTAGGCGGATCCTTGCGCATGGCCTTCAGTTCCGGGAATTTGTCCCTGAGCGTCCTGAGGGTGCCAGATGTTTTGAGCGGTGCCGAAAAAGGGTCGGCGGAATGCATAAGGGCGATGGTCTCTTCTCTGCGTTCGGGAGGACACCTCAGCACCGCCATACCGGGGATGCATTGAACCACATACGGGGGATCGGCACCGGCTGAGCTGAGCCACTTGACAAGGGCGATTTTTGTTGTATGTTCTGATACACGGAATGCTATGTACCTCCGTCTCCCCCTCTTGCTTTTGATGACCATTTAAATGCTCCCTTTCTTTTGCTCCTGCTCTTTGTAGACTTTCATAACCGCAACCTCATACACCGCACCGCACTTTCTGCAGACGGGTTTGTCTGCATCGACCGAATTCCCGCATTTGCACAGGAATGTATCGTCGCTTCTAGGTATGACTGCGCCGCATGAACATATACTCCCTTTCAAAAATCTTCCGCACACGGGGCATCTGGACCTCTGTGGTTCCCTGACTTCCATGGTGCTGTAACCTGCTCCGCAGTATGGGCAGGAACCGGTTGGTTTGGCACAGGCATCGTGAAATATTTTGCCGCAGGCGCACTTTGCTATCGGGTCCTCGTCGATCTTGCCGTAGCAGATGTCACACCGCTTCTCGCTTTCCCCCTCATCCAAAAAAATTGTAGACTTCTTTGAGTGGTTCCCCGTTATCTTACCGCGCAGATCGTACTTTGCCATTACATAGCCTTGAATAACAAAAACAATGGCTATTGCTGCAACCAATAGCACCATAATACCCAGAACAAAAATTGTATTTGCCAAGTCCATGATATGGTTAATAAACTTTACCTTTTTAATACTTCTCGGTAAAAAAATTAAGGGTTCCCTATAAAACATATTAGTTTTATTTTCGTATGCGTTTTAATTACCAGTAATTAAGTTGAATTACCGTTTTATAAAATACCTATTTTTTCAGTATGAAATTACATCTGGGTCTTATTAAAATATGCTAATCCTAAATGAGTATGAAGATTTTTATATGTTTGAAAAAATTACGGGTACAGAAGTATCGGAGTATTTTAATCATTATGTAGTAAGGGCTTTAAAACAGGGAATCATCTCCCCAACCATCCCAATGATCAAATTGGTGTGAAAATCGGAGGCAAAGATTTGACGAAATCAGCATTGGTTATCGGCGGAGGCATCGCAGGTATACAGGCATCGTTGGACCTTGCAGACAGAGACATACACGTCTATCTGGTGGAGAAGCTCCCCACGATTGGCGGTACCATGTGTCGTCTTGACAAGACATTCCCTACGAACGACTGTTCAGCATGTATCCTCTCGCCCAAAATGGCGGATTGTATCGGACACCCGAACATAACTACTCTCACTTTCCACGAGGTACTGAAAGTCGAAGGCAAAGCGGGAGATTTCAAAGTCACGGTCAGGAAGAAGGCGAGGTATGTAGATCCGAAATCATGTACGGCCTGCGGAGACTGTCTGTCGAAGTGTCCGTCCAAAGGGATACCGGACGAGTTCGAGTACGGTCTGACCACAAGGCGGGCGATATACATACCCCATGCGCAGGCAGTGCCCAGGGTTGCAATCATCGATGCGGCGAACTGCAGGATGGTGCAGAACGGCAAGTGCGGCGTTTGCGCAAAGGTGTGCGGCAAGTCTGCGATCAGCTACGAAGACAAAGACGAAGATTTTCAGATTGATGTTGGTTCGATAATAGCCGCACCGGGATTCAAAGTATGGGATGCCGGGACGGCATCCGAATATGGTTACGGCAGGTTTAAGAACGTCGTTACCGCACTTGAGTTCGAGAGGATGATGTGTGCATCCGGTCCGGAGAGAGGACACATCACCGTCCCATCCTCGCACGAGGAACCCAAAAAGATTGCATTCATCCAGTGTTGCGGTTCGAGGTCCGAGAAGGCTGGCTGGAAGAAATACTGCTCGTCTGTGTGTTGCATGTATGCCACAAAGCAGGCGATGATCACCAAAGAGCACCTTGATGTTCAAGAGGACATATTTTTCATGGACATAAGGTCGTACGGCAAGGAGTTCGAGGCCTACATCGACAGGGGACAAAAAGAGTACGGAATAAGGATGCACAGGTCCGCCCGCGTGTCCAATGTCGAAGAGGACCCCATCACCAAAAAACTCACAGTCAACTTCACAAACTCCGAGGGCGACGGTACATCCGAGGAGTATGACATTGTGGTCCTTTCTATAGGCCTCAACCCGCCGGACGGTGCTGAAGAATTCGCCAAGACGCTCGGAATAGAACTCAACGAATCGGGATTCTGCAAAACGGGAGTCTTCAGCCCCCTGAACACTACGAGAGAGGGAGTTTTCGTAACAGGTGCCTTCGCCGCGCCAAAAGACATTCCCACATCCGTTGCCGAGGCCAGCGGATCTGCGGGAAAGGCAGGAGCATACATTGTGGATGAGAAATTCGTACCATGTGCACCGAAGGAATACCCTCAGGAAAAGAAAGTAGAGGGCAAAGAACCTCGTATCGGAGTGTGGGTATGTCACTGCGGCATAAATATAGGATCTGTGGTCGATGTTCCGGCTGTCGCAGAATACGCAAAAACGCTGCCGAATGTTGTGCTTTCCAGACAGTCGCAGTACGCGTGCGCGCAGGACTGCTTAGAGGAGATATCAAAAGCGATACGGGAGGATGACCTGAACAGGGTCGTCGTTGCATCCTGCACACCCAGAACACACGAACCTCTCTTCAGAGAGGCATGCAGGAACGGAGGTCTGAACAAATATCTGTTCAACATGGCCAACATCCGCGACCAGTGCTCGTGGATTCACATGCATGCGCATGAGGCTGCGACCGCAAAGGCAAAGGACCTCATGAGGATGTCAATCGCAAAAGCCGCACTCCTTGAACCGCTCGTCGGTTCGGAGATATCCGTCACCAAATCGGCGGCGGTCATCGGAGGGGGAATAACCGGAATGACGGCCGCTCTCGATATATCGGCTCAGGGAATACCGGTCCACATTGTGGAGAGAAACAAAGAACTCGGAGGATTTGCTCTGAACTTCCGCCACAAAGAGGATGGCAGAGATGTCACCGAGTTCGTCAGGGAACTTGTATCCAAGGTCGAGAATAACAAGAACATAACTGTCCACAAGGGAGCGACGGTCAAAGATATTCCGGGATTTGTGGGTAACTTCAGAGTCATCGCAGACGGATGTGCGGAAATACCCGTCGGAGCGGTTCTCTTCGCTACCGGTGCTGCGCAGTACAGCCCGTCCGAATACGGTTTCGGGACAAACAAGAACGTTGTGACGACCATCCAACTGGAGGAAGCCATCGCAAACGGCAAGTTCAGCGGAAAGAATGTGGTCTTTGTCCAGTGCGTCGGTTCCAGAAACAGCAGCGTAAAATACTGTTCCCGCGTCTGCTGTGCAGGTTCGCTGCGTAATGCGATCCAGATAAAGATGAATGATCCGACTGCCAATGTGACTATCATCCACAAGGATGTGAGGACGTACGGATTCCGCGAGGAACTCTACAACAAGGCATCGAGCATGGGTGTGAGGTTCCTCAGGTACTGCGTCGACGATGCGATGCCGGATTTCACCGGCGATGCTGTTAAGGCCCGCGACACGATCCTCGGAAGAGACGTGGAAATACCGGTGGACACACTTGTGCTTGCGGCGGGAATAACTCCGCTCCGCGAGGAGAAGGAAGAGCTTGCCAAGATGGTCAAAGTCCCCATAAGCAAAGACGGGTTCTTCTTTGAGGCTCACCAGAAACTCAGGCCGGTGGATTTCGCCACGGAAGGTGTGTATGTAGCAGGTGCGGCCCATTGGCCAAAATTCATGGACGAATGCATAGCCCAGGGATCGGGTGCGGCAGCAAGGATGCTGACCATAATATCCAAAGACAAACTGATCTCCGAAGGGATAGTGGCAGTATCCAACCCTGATCTGTGCGACGGCTGCGGCATCTGCGAAGGATGCTGCGACTACAACGCAATAACGATTGTGGAAGGAGAGGACGGAAGGCTTAAAAGCAATGTGAACCCCGGACTCTGCAAGGGCTGCGGGTCATGTGTGGCCTCATGTCCGGCCGGAGCAATGGAACAGAGAGGATTCAGAAATAAGCAGATAATAGCAGAGATCGACGCATTGTTCGACAAGGCGGGAGCGTGATTGATATGTCAGAATTCGAACCGAGAATTGTAGCGTTCTGTTGCAACTGGTGCTCATACGCCGGAGCGGACGGAGCAGGTGTTGCAAGACTGCAGATGCCGACGAACTTCCGCATCATAAGAACGATGTGCTCGGCAAGGGTCGATCCGGAGTTCATACTCAGATCCTTGGCCAAGGGAGCGGATGGAGTAATAGTGCTTGGCTGTCATCCGGCCGACTGTCACTACATCGGAGGAAATTACAGAGCCAGGAGAAGAATAGCACTGATCCGGTTGGTGCTTGAACAGTACGGATTTGATCCCAAGAGACTGAAACTCGAGTGGGTCTCGGCATCAGAAGGAGAAAAATTCCAGAAGACGCTGACCGATTTCGTGAACACGATCAAAGAACTTGGGCCAACACCATTGCAGCAGGAGGGAGAGTAAATGTCTTTATTCGGAAGATTCAGAAGGAAGGACAAGACCGGCACCGTGAAGGAGACCGCCAAAGGTGCAAAGAATGAGGTTAAGAGCAAACCTGTACCTCCGGTCTCCGGCGGATCATACGTCAAGACGGCAGGTTCCGTATCGGCCGCTCAGCTTCCCCCCGCAGACCTCGGCGAACTCCTCCCCGGAGCACCTCAGAACGGCAAGATAAATCTCGCCATATACTGGGCTGCGGCATGCGGAGGATGCGATGTTTCGCTCCTGGACACAAATGAGAGAATACTCACAATCGGAGACATGGCAAACATAGTCATGTGGCCGATTGCTTCGGACGGAAAAGAGCATGACATAGCCGAGATGGAGGACGGAGAAATAACAGTCTCTATCATATCGGGCGCTGTCAGGAACACAGAGAACGAGCATATGGTGAAACTCCTCAGGAAGAAGTCCAAAATCGTTGTGTGCTATGGATCATGTGCCTGTTTCGGAGGTTCTCCGGCACTTGCCAACCTGGTCCCCGGCGGAAAGAACGAGATTTTGGACTACGTGTACAAAAAGATACCGTCCACAGCAAGCTTCCAGGCAGACTACCATCCGAACTCGCCCGTGGTCCCGCAGGCAAAGTACGAGGCCCCCGAAGGAGAACTCGTCCTTCCGACACTGTATGACACCGTCAAGACGCTTGATCAAGTCATAGACGTTGACTATTTTGTGCCCGGATGCCCGCCCATGCAGGAATCCATATCGCACATGCTGAAGGCAGTGGCTGATTTCGCATACAACGGTGTTGCCCTGCCCCCCAAGGGAACGATAATCGGCGTAGTTACCAAGACGCTCTGCGAGCAGTGTCCGAGACGCAAGGAGTACAGGAGAATAACAAAGATCGTGGAACCTCACGAGATTGATGTGGATCCGGATCTGTGTCTGATGGACCAGGGCATACTGTGCCTCGGACCGGCTACGGTAGGCGGATGCAACGCGAGATGCACAAAGGCAGGACAGCCCTGCCGCGGATGCTACGGACCGACGACAGCGGTTCAGGAGCAGGGAGCAAGTGCTCTTACGGCAATAGCGTCGCTGTTCCCGGTCCTCGACGAGGATGCCACTATGGAAGAAAGCAAGGTCATAGACATAATGACCACGATAAAAGATCCGCTCGGATACTTCTACGCATTCACGATGGGTAAGTCCCTGATCAAGAAGTCCGTTACGGAAAAGGGAGGTAAGTAAAATGACAGGCCCCATAATATGGGATGAAAAGCACAAGGCCGCCTCCAACAGGGTGACCATTGACCCTATAACGCGACTTGAGGGTCACGGAAAGATAGAGATATTCCTTGATGACACGGGAAATGTCAGTAATGCATATTGGCAGGTTCCGGAGGTCAGAGGATTCGAGAGGTTCTGCATAGGCAGAAAGGTGGTTGAGCTGAATCAGATAACTGCCAGGCTCTGCGGTGTATGCCCGGGCGCACATCATATGGCCGCGACAAAGGCGATCGACGGCTGTTACGGCACGAAACCTACTGAGGCAGCCTTCCTTCTGAGAGATCTGTTCTACCATGCGCACTTCGTACACAGCCACATAGCGCACTTCTATGCACTTGCGGCACCTGACTTTGTCTGCGGCCCGGCAGCCCCGGCGGCGGAGAGAAATGTCCTGGGAGTGGTTGCACGCGTCGGATTGGAACTCGGATCGGCAGTTCTAAAAGCACGCGCCGAGGCACAGAAGATCCAGGGAATAATCGGCGGAAAGCCCACCCACCCCGTTATGGGCGTTCCCGGCGGTGTGAGCAAGGCCATAAACAAGGACGAAGAGAAGGAGATCCAGGGGTATGCAGACAATCTTGTCGCATTCGCCGAGACCTCACTGGGTGTGTTCAAGAGCGTCGTGCTTGAGAACTCGGAGTATCTGGATATAATCAAGAACTCTGATCTGTACCACAATGAATTCTATAACATGGGTCTCGTGAACGCCAAGAATCAGCTTGAGTTCCACGACGGACAGGTACGTGTTGTCGACCAGAAGGGCAGGGAATCCGACAAATACAGCCCATATGACTATCTTGACCACATCGCGGAGGCAGTCGAACCGTGGTCATATGAGAAGTTCCCGTACCTCAGAAAACCGGGGTACAAGGGGCTGGTCGCGGGCACGGACAGCGGAATGTACCGCGCTACGCCGCTGGGAAGAATCAATGTTTCCGACAGCATATCCACCCCGAAGGCGCAGGCTGCATTAGAAGAGTTCAGGGCAATCTTCAAGAGCCTCGGAGTAGAGGGGCCAGTGCACTTCAATCTGGCGACGCATTGGGCAAGAATCATCGAGATACTCTACGCGGCAGAGAAGGTAAGGGAGGATGCGTACAATCCGAACGTCACCGACGCGAACATAAAGCAGAAAGATGTAGTCCCCGGAGGACGCGGAGTAGGATGTGTCGAGGCACCGAGAGGAACCCTCACACACGACTACACCTGCGATGAGAACGGGATTGTCACGGCATGCAACCTTGTTGTCGGTACCACGAACAACAACGGACCGATAAACATCGATACTGTCAAGATCGCAAAGGCCCTGATCAAAGACTATGAGATTTCTCCGGGTCTTCTGAACATGGTTGAGATGGCGTTCAGGGTGTATGACCCGTGCAACTCATGCGCGACTCACAGCCTTCCGGGCCAGATGCCGCTCAGGGCAGTGGTCAGGTATGCCGACGGGTCTGAGTACAAGACAGTGTCCAGAAACTGAATCAAACAGAGGGGAATACCCCTCATTCAATATTTTTTAAATTCAGGTTGTCTTTGCGGTTCCAACGGTTGATTCCTTTAATCATCAGGCCGGAGAGTTTTCCGAGATCAATACCGTCCAGAAGGTGCACGGTTGCGTTCTCGAGGTCGAGAAGGTCTCCGCACATTATGGGGCCGAGGAGAGACTCTCCGACTATGTTCACCGGGGAACCTCCGAGCATTCTGTTAAATGCCGGAATTATTATGAATTTCTTCGGAAGGACAGAGTACCTGTCCGAAATGGTGTTTCGGAAGCTTCCCCGGACCCAACAAGGCTCGCTGACCTGTCTGCCGACTCCGTCTCTGAACATAACTGCTGGATGATCGTGTGCCATCACAAGCGTGTCGGATGACATGACTTCCTCGGAGGGCCAGGTGTGTCCGTGTATGAATCCCGTATCCTCCTTTCTCATTCCGGATGCAGGCACTATCCTGACATGACCCGGAAGGAATTCTTCTATGTTTGTGTCGTGATTGCCTCTTACTATATCTATAGAATCGAAACGCTCCAGCAGTCTTTCGAAAAAAACCGGAATCTCTCTGTACTCCTGTTTTGTAGATCCCGGTACGGAATCTTTAACGTCACCGAGTACGATGAGTCCGCTGGCGGAATCATCCGCAGCCTCTATCACGGCGTTCAGCATATCATCCGTGCGGGACTCGAGATGAAAGCCCTTAGATCCGAGATGGGATTCAATACCTATGTGAAGATCTCCTATGACAAGGTACTCATCTGCGCGCAGGGCGGGTATGCCATGAACGGGCTGCAGGTCCATTTTATCTCCTTAAGTATTTTTTCAGTACCTTCGGTATATTTTCGATGACATCCGTTGCAGTCATCCCGTATGATTTCTCGCCGAAGGAAAATTCTCCTGCCTTGCCTGAAATGAAAGTGCCCAGAGCAGCTGCATCGAACGGATCCATGCCCTTCGAAAGAAGCCCTGCAACGATTCCTGCAAGAACATCCCCGGTCCCCGCACTCGTCATCCCCGGAGATCCGGCGAGGTTGCGCTTTATTCTGTTTCCGTCTGAGATAAGATCAGTCATACCTTTGAGCAGGATCACCGATTTTGTTTTTTTCGCAATCTTGATGAGCGAATGTTCGATATCTTCCATGCATCCTCCGAGCCGCTTGAATTCTCCGAGATGGGGCGTGAGCACGGTCTTTCCTGGGGATACGAATTCCTTTCCGAGTGCTGTAAGGCCGTCTGCATCTACGACAACAGGTACTCCGCATGACGATACGATCTCTTTCACGGCTTCATTGGTTTCATGAGATGTTCCGAGACCGGGGCCGATCAGAACCGCATCAAATTTCTCCGTCAGTTTCATAATTTCTGCCACATGTCCGCAGTGGAGAGACTCCCCTTCCAGTTCGCTGACCATGAAGACAGGGGAGAACGCGGCAACCTTTGCCGAACAGCTCTCGGGAACTGCCAGTCTGACAATATCAGTCCCGACCCTCATGGATGCCAGGGCAGACATTGCAGGCGCACCGTAATAAGGTCCTCCGCCGATTACAAGCAACCTTCCGTTTGAACCTTTATGGCTATCCCTCGGCGGTATCGGATACCTGAGCATATCCCCAGGCCCGGTATTTTCACAGGCCTCCTTTGGAATTCCTATGTCCTTCACGATGATTTCTCCTGAGTTTTCTGTACTCATCCCTGCCTTCAGGTCGTGGAATGTAATTGTTATATCGGGTTTTACAGATAAACCGGTTCCGAAGCCGGAGGGCACATCAATGGAAACCACCTGTCCGCTGAATCTGTTTGCAACTTCTATGAAATGATCATAAGGCGGCCGGGCCGCCCCCCTGACTCCGGTGCCAAGCGCACAATCTACAAGGATGTCGTAATTGCATCCGTCAAAATCCGAGAAATCTTTCACCGGACACTCCAGTCTGCCGACGGCCTCTCTGACGAACTCTGATCGAATGGATTCTCTCGATCCGAGAAGGTAGACACCGACAGTACATTTGTCCATCATTCCTGCGGCAACTATTCCGTCCCCTCCGTTGTTTCCGTTCCCGCAGACAAAAGCGAACACGCAGTCCGGGAATTTGCTCCTGAGAACGGATACTATTGCGGAAGCAGCATTTGTCATAAGTGTCGGCAAACCGATTCCCATGGCCTCGGAGTTGGCATCAATAACGGACGAATCAAGAGCCGTGATCATTTCTTTTGATTTTTGATAAGAATTTCCGCTATTTTCGGGAGGAGTTTCGTCTTTGGGATCTTGCCCTTCTCGATCTTTACGTATCCTTGTTTGGCTGCCCAATTTGAGGGGTATGCCTTATTCTCCTGTACCTCATATTCCAAATCCAGCATAAGTGCGCCCTTTGCGATTATGTCTATGTCAGGATCTTTGACACAGAGGTTCTTGGGAAGTCTCCTGCCGGCCGCTCTGGTCCTTTCGATATCAAAATACTCAGGCCAGATCGTGATCGCGGTATCCTCGTCGTACGCCATATTACCACAAATGCCAACGCAGAAAAGGTTAAAGAAGTTGCTGGCGGGCCGACCCGCTCAGTTCTGGATAAGAACCGCGTTTACTGCGCCGTCCTGTCCGGGCCTGGAAGTGACGATAGCATCTCCGAGCTCGGTTGTTATTTTGGCACCTTTGTTGATTATGTTACGCTGGACATAGTTTGGGTCTGCAGGGTTGACCGTGACATTGAGAATTTTTGTTTTCTGGACTTTGTTGGTGTTCTTATCTACCACATTCGCGTACTCGGCAGCGAGCATCCCTATCTTGATTATCCCGCCCATTCCGCGGTACTGTCTCAGAGACTGTGCACCGATCTTGGTGTATTGTTTTTCTCTGCCGATTTCAAATTTCCTTTTTCCTCTGCAGAGGACGCGCCTGCCTCCGGTAGACTTTCTCTTTGATTTTCCCTGCCAAAGTGCCATTGTTATCGGTCTGCCAATTGCGGTTCCGTATATAAACCTTTTTCAACTCTCTTTTATAGAGAAAAGCTCCGCAGAAACCGCGCTGCCGTCTATTTCCACGATTGCATACATGCCGTCCCTGGCCGGACCAGGGTTCACGAATGTAGTGCCGTCTTCATATCTTATGCCGAAATCCTCGTGTATGTGCCCGCTGAGGACCAGAATCGGCCTGAATTCGTTTACGATTCTGAGTATCGATTTGCTTCCGACATGGACTCCCGACGGTATGGTGTCATTGATGCCGTAGGACGGGGCATGGACCATAAGTATCATACCCATCTCGGAGATGGGTTTGAGTATTCTGTATATCTCATCCTCTTCCAGCTCGAAGGGTGTGTCGAAAATCGTCGGGTTGGAACCGCCCAGCCCCGCGACGTGATACCCGCCGATCTCGGCGGTTTTTCCGTGCATGTCAACCGCAATGCCGGATATCATGTTGGGGAGAGAGCGAGGGTCGCAGTTCCCCGGCAAAGCGTAGACCCTGCTTTCGATCGAACCCAGTATATCCATTGCTTTTTCCTCCGGACCGAAGTCGGTTATGTCTCCGAGTACCAGCACAAGATCCGCTTTGCGGCATCTCACTTCGGAGTTGATCCAGCCGGTCACGGAATCATTGCCGTGTATGTCGGTTACTACAAGAAGTTTCATCCCGGGAAAATGCCGGACAGAGTACATTAATGTTTCACCCACTCTCAAAGCACAACCTGCTGTCATGCTATGTATGGTTGTACTGCATATGGCACATAAATCACACAGACGATCCGACTCCGACCTGAGTGCGGATTCGTGTTTAACTCAAGTGGTCGCAGGCTATTCAGCGAATGCCGGTCTGCCGCAGACCGACACCGCACCGGCATCCGTTTCACAGCACTTCGGGCTACCTCATTTCATGCGTATAGATTCTTGCTGAAATAACGGTCTCCGCGGTCGGGAAGAACGGCCACTATGTCGCCGCGGTCAAGCTTCTCGGCGGTCCTGAGCGCGGCCACTACTGCCGCACCTGAAGATGCTCCTGCGAATATGCCCTCTTTTTTCGCAAGGAGCCTCGAGCCGTTCACGGCATCGTCGTCCGATATCTTCTGCACTTCGTCGATGAAGCTTATATCCATAGTATCTGCCACGAAATCGTTGCCGATGCCTTCAATGCTGTAGTGTCCCTTTTCTCCTCCTCCGATCACCGACCCTATCGGATCCGCGAGAACTCCTCTGATTCTCCTGTCTTTTTCTTTCAGGTATCTCATGATTCCGGTGAATGTTCCGCCGCTTCCGGCTCCGGCTACTAAATGAGTTATCTTTCCGTTCAGATCCGAGTATATCTCAGGTCCCGTTGTTTCGTAGTGGGCAAGAGGATTGCTGGGATTCCTAAACTGTCTGAGGCATACAGAGTTTGGGATGCTTTCAAGCAGTTCCTCTGCTTTTTTCTCTGCACCCAGCATGCCGTCGTCGTAGGACGTGGTGACGATCTCGGCTCCGAGTGCTCTCATCAGAGTAAGTTTCTCGCAGGAGAATTTATCCGGAACAACGAATATTGTCCTGTACCCGCGGCCGAGCGCGGCGAAAGCTATACCCATGCCGGTGTTGCCTGCGGTTGCTTCCACTATAGTGTGTCCCGGGCGGAGCACTCCTGTTTTTTCGGCATCTCTGATCATGTACGATCCGACTCTGTCTTTCACGCTCCCGGATGGGTTCGCAAGCTCGAGCTTTGCGTAGATGTTCACATTCGGGTTCCGGCACAGACTGTTCAGTTTGACGATCGGAGTGTTCCCGATCATCGCAGACGCCGAGTCGTAGTACAAACCCTCACACCCGCTTTGATTTTCCGAATGCCGTTTCCAAATCGGCGATTATGTCGTTTCTGTCCTCTATCCCAACCGACAGCCGGATCAGCCCGTCGGTTATCCCAACCTTCCTTCGGATATCCGCGGGGATTGAGGCATGTGTCATGCTTGAGGGATGGCAAAGCAGTGATTCCACCCCTCCGAGACTCTCGGCGAGTGCGATCAACTCGGTGGACGAGAGAAATGCGCGGTGATCATATCCCTCCTTCAGATCGAAAGAGATCATCCCTCCTCCCGCGGAAGCCTGTTTTTTGTTGATTTCATATCCCGGGTCTGTTTTCAGGCCTGGGTAGTAAACCTTCGACACGGCCGGATGTTTCCGAAGATATTCCGCTACGTGTTCTGCGTTGGAGACATGGCGGTCCATTCTGACACTCAACGTCTTTATACCTCTGAGAGCCAGAAATGAATCGAAAGGCTGGAGTATCCCGCCCGTGGCGTTCTGTATGAAATGAAGTCTCTCCGCGAGTTCTTCATCGTTCACGACGGCAAGACCGGCCACAAGGTCGCTGTGTCCTCCTATATACTTCGTTGCGGAGTGCACCACGATGTCCGCACCCGACTCTATTGGTCTTTGAAGGTACGGGGTCATAAACGTATTATCTACGATTGTGTGGATGTTATGGCGGCGGGCGATATCCGAAACAGCTGATATGTCGGTGACGGTCATGAGCGGGTTCGCCGGACTTTCGATCAAAAATGCCGAGACATCCGGAGTGATGCTCTTCTCCACTGCGCTGAGGTCTGAAGTATCCACGATTTTGTAACCGAGACCGAAATGCGAGAAAATCTTATCCAATATTCTGAATGTGCCGCCGTAGACATTGCTGGAGATGACAACGGTTCTTCCGGAACCGTAGAGCCTCAGGACCGCATCTATAGCAGCCATGCCGGAGGCAAAGGCAAACCCCGCCTTCCCGCCTTCAAGATCGGCGATCTGCTTCTCAAGGGCTTCCCTCGTGGGATTCCCTGTTCTGGAGTACTCGTAACCGGTGTTGCGGCCGAGTTCCGGCTGTCTGTAAGTCGATGTCTGATATATCGGAACGTTGACGGCACCGGTTCTGGAGTCTCCGTCGATGACTCCGTGTACTAATCGGGTGTTGATATCGCTCATGAAGATCGTCTCTATGGGGCAGGATCGCAATCGGGCGCAACAGAAAGCGGCAGAAAATGCCTGCTTTTCCTTTGCACCTTTATGTTGTACAGTCTGTATCCGATGATTCTCATATAATACTATCTGCAAATCGTAGAATAAGAAAAAAAATCCAACCCCGTCGGTCGGAATCCGAGTCTGATGTTCAGTCCGGCTGTCGGCACGTATTCTCTGAATCTGACGGTGCAGAACCTATGCAGGTTCAGAACAACTGGTCAATTACAGTTTCGTACACGATTTTGATTCTGTTTGTCCTTTTTTCGAAGATGTTTTTGTTATGGTAGTCCAGATAACTGTCCGCCGGCCCGTCATCCGACCGAGCCGCATTTATCACTGCGGTATCATATCTGCGGAAATATTCGTCGTATGTTTCCGCATCCATCGTTTCCTCTATTTTCGAGGACAGCTTGATTCTGTGTGTTCCCGACTCTACGGTAATTATTCCGCAGTCGAACGCACAGTCATGCAGTGCGTTGAGACATAATCCGTTGTGAACATCAACTTTTTCAAACTCGTTGCTTTCGCACCATGGTTTTATGTGGCTGGCTCTCAGCAACTGCGGTTCTCTGATACCCGTTACGCAGCACGATGAACCGTATGCAGTCAGGATTTTACTTCTGAAGTCAGACTGATTCACTCTGACATTGCGCATTTCTTTTTTGTCAAGGCCGATTTTCCCGCTCACTGTGTATTCGCTGCATTCCGTCTTTTCATTGGCAGATTCCTTCAGTATGTCGTACAGAAAATCATATTCCTGGTTTTCTGGAAATGAATTCAGAATCTGATCTACGGATTTTCCGCAGAAGATTCCTTTGAATTCGTCTGTTATGCCGTAGTGGTGCAGGATTCCCATGGATTGCCATCCTTTTGTTTGGGTGCTGTCCAATCCCAATACCGAATCATCGATTTTTCTGTGTGGCAGCCCCCTGAAAAGGTAAGCCATCACAACCGCCTCTCTTTCTCTTCTGGAATATAATCTGAATACTCTGTCGCGGAGTTGGATATTCAAGGGAGGCAACGGCATGAAAAACAGATCGCCGCGTGGGTTTATATTTCTGCTGCAAACATGCCGTCAGGCAATTATTTTCAATCCCGATCCGCCTGACATTTTTGCATCGATCCAAACATCCGCATCTTCCGGCAAAGTCTGTCTTCTTTACTTTGCTGTCTTCTCCGGTATCCTGATGGATTCCTCTTCAGACCTGAATTCGGTGATTACATACCCGCGCGGACATCTGCCGAACGGATCAATACTGTGTCAGGGCGTTTGGTCACAGGATCAGAGCGGCAGGATACAATCGGAAACGTCTCTGAATCTTTCGAAAATATGACTGCCGGATGCAATCACTGGGGCACAATGGGTTTTACGCATTTGCAGTATGTTCTCTTTCTCACCGGAGACGGCTGCGGACCGTTGAATCCGTACGTCCCTCCGGTTTCCCTGTACTTGGACATGCCGTTATCTCTGAGAGACACAGCCTCGTCTTTCCGGATACCGTATCTGTGCTCCAGCCAATCGAATGGTTGAGGGTTTATGCAGAAAACATAGTTGACCAAAGCCTCTTTTTCATCCATGCCGTGTTCGATGAAATCTCCGATGACTGTCTTCTTGTAGGCTGTTCTTTCGGCCTTGGACATGTCTTCGAACTTCATGATATATGGGATTGCGCCGGATTATAACAATATTACGGTCTCTCTTCCTGCGGAACAATCACACCTCAGGACTTCAGGGCACTCTTGGCATCTTTGTATATGGCTACCGTGGGATACAGGTCGACAGAACCCGGTTCCGGGACCGTGAACTCCAAACCTGTCTCGTTGGAGAATCGTTCGCAGCCCTTTTCGAACTCCTAGCCTCTGATTCCCAGTCCCGTGTCGATTTTCACTGCTTTGCTGTAGCCGTACACCTGGAACACTTCCTTTACTGTGTGTATGTCCATGATCTCGAATCCCTTGCAGAAATCGAGTTCTTCCGAGTATCCGTCCCAATTCCCGGCTATGTTCGGCGTGACATAGAACATCCCTGGGTACTTTTTGACGAAGTTACAGTATCTAGAATGCCCTCCGACGGCCACGCCTATACAGTCGTCGCACACTTCTCCGTTCGCATCGCGGAACACGAAGACCGGGATGTTAAGGGTCCCGGAAGCCCATTTGGACACATCCCACCCGGCATTTCCGCACATACCGTAGTACAGAGCAATGACATCAAAATTGTTCTGATGGAACCTCAGCTGATCTTCGATTGTCTCTCTGAGGACCTTTGGTCTCGTGTGGAGGCCCAACTTGTTCATCAGAACCACAATATTAAATCCGCTGTCGCGATCAATCCCGGAGTAACCGTTGTTGAATTCCCACTCGCCGATGACGGAGAACGGAGTCCCGCTCCGTTCAAGCTTTTCCTTCAGAGTATGCGAGGGAGGTGTGTCTACGACATAGATCGTTTTTTCATCCTTCTCGCTGCCGAGAGAGTAGATAATCTCATCCTCGAGAATGGGACAGCCGATTATGCCCAAGGTTCCTTTGACCATGGATATGGATAGTACTTAGATAATATAATAACTATCCTTTTGTAAGTGTCGGCAGAATAGGGTTTCAGAGTCCGCGGCGGAAAGGCACAGGAACGTGAATGATGCCGTATCGTCTTAAAGTCAAACCATGTGGGGACAAGAGCAGAGAAATATGATCATGCCCTCATTTCTGAGATAGATTTATAATCTATATATTGCATGCGTTTCCACGGTCTCCGGTTATCCTGTTCTTCCCTCTCCTGAAGGGGGGGGGGGGAAACTTTTGCAGACTCGTGTGTTCGGTGCCGGTCCGCTTGCATGCGGCCGGTGCAGACTGAACAATACTTGGTGATACAATGGAGAGTAATAATTCGATATGGGTTCCGGGCGTTGTAATTTCCGTGGCAGGGATGTTACTGATTATTCTGCCTTGGATGCAAGTGACGCTGCTTGGTGTTGAAGTCGGATACGATGCATTTGATATGGTTTTCGGAGATGCCTTCAACGGAGGACTTTTTGATAATTTTGATCATGTTGGCAGATTATGCCCCATGCTGATTGGTCTGATGTTCCTTATTTCGACCGTTTCTTTTGCCAGAAAATCCGGTACGGGGGCAGTGGCGGGAGGGATCCTGACAGTTCTTTTTGCGATATATCTGATTGCATGCATCAATCCAGAATCATATTTGCAGTTAGCATCCAGAACAGCGGGAATTTCATGCTGGCTAGCCATAATATTCAGCATAGCTGTGATACTTCTTGGAATAGTGCTGAGGTCAAAAAAGAAGGCACGGATAGCGGAAATGAGGGCACAGAAAGAAGAGAGGTGATATCTCCCCTTTCCGAAGCGCAGGCGAGTGTGCATGCACATTCGTGCTTCGCTGTCTTTTTTTCGTTTGTTGTTTTGACCGCCGGGAGTTTCATCATCGGTGTGCGGTCCGAAGAATTGAACAGATACAGTCCGGTTGACAAATACAGGTTCCGCAATGAGGCCGCAGGGTCAGCGGTCGCTCCGAATGCGTCTCCGGTTAATCATCAATAAGAACACATCTCCGCGTGTGGCATACGAAAGTGCAATGATGCCGCGACGGCGACGGACGATGAGGCATCTCAAGACAGCATCGCAGAATTTACCGTTCCGATCCGGAAATGCGAAGTTCGACAACTCAAAAGCCGAAAGATCATATGTGGGTTCCAGATCAAAGATGCCGTTTTGTGTTTGAATGGCGTGGAGGGGGGGATTCGAACCCCCGGGTCCTTACGGACAATAGATTAGCAGTCTATCGCCTTACCAGGCTGGGCCACCTCCACTTAGCGCAACCGAAGACAAGTATCGGTATTAAGCTTTCCTATTCGCGGTGCCGTCGCCGGGCATCAAGGAATACAGACCTAATTTGCAACCGATGTATTCTGCGTGGATGTTCTGCTTTTGAAACGACCGTCCAGTATTACGGTTGATATCCTTGATGTGTACTGATATCTCATGATCGTACAGGGCACGTACAGAACTTTTCGGAAACGGTCTCGGCCCCAGAGGGACTGCCGGTTTTTTGTTATACGCAGAATCATCGCGCGGATACTGACGGTCCGCTTCAGAGGTACAACGCGCGACGATTTGCAGGGTCGATCTGTATGATGGTTGACGAAATAAAATCATTATCAGGGAATCGGGACTGCATATCGGCAATGCGGTACGGCTGTCATGACTGAAAAGAGATATAACCGCATCGTCCGGAAAGTCACGATCGTTGGGGCTGACAGCCGTTTATCTAATCATAACGCATCCCGAATGTACTATCCCCAGCTGGCACAGTATCCCGCGATAGCACGTTGGATTGATGGTTTCCTTCAGACCCGCTTCCACAGGAATTCCGAATACTCCTGGAAAAGACCATCCCGTATTGATTCGACTTCTTCCAAGATTTCTTATTCACGGCAGTAATACAGGCACCTATGGCATTCGACGGAAGACAGGCGATAATAGAAATAGATGATTCAGAGAAGACGGTCTACTTCGACACTTACCGACAGAAAAAGATTTCAGGAACGAAATTGGCACCGATCCTCGGGCTGAGCGAGTTCTCCACCCCGTTCAAGGTTGCCTGTGAACTCGCGGGACTCTATCCGGGTGACAAGCCCAACAAGTACATCGATGCCGGCAACATACTCGAACCGGTTATAAGGAACCGCGTGAGGAATATCTGCCAGACCGTTCTTCCGGCTGCCCTCGGTTTACCGGAAGAATCGAAAGTTGCGGTCGAGGAACCTGCGGAGAAAGAACTGTGCGGCTACGACCATTTCCATAACAGCAAGACCTTCGGCGGCTTGGTGGACGGGTATGTGGTTGTAAACGGCAAGAGAGATTCCATCCTCGAGATTAAGACATCCCATGAAAGAGAGAAATGGAAAGACGCTGACGGAGAACTCACCAATGTTCCTACTGAATACATACTCCAGGCCTCCCTGTACGCCGAACTCGCGAATCTGGACAGAATCGTGTTCGCAGTCGGGTTCCTTGAGGACAGCGACTATGACAGACCGAAACTCTGGTGTCCGACGGATGATAATGCAGTTATTATCATAAAAGACAAACCGGAAATGAAAGGGTACATGGAACAGGCCGAGGCCTGGTATGCCGAGTATATAAAGAATGGCTTCACCCCGGAATGGACTGACAGGGATGCGGACGTTCTGAAGTACCTCAGGGCGTTCAAAGGTCCGGGAAAGAAGAGATAATTCCGTACACATACCGAGAGTACGCAGCATGTGGATTCCGCAAAAGAAGATCGGCGCGGACATCACCGTAACCTGAAACAGTGAGGATTTCACCGAATTGGATATGTCTGCAGTTTATCCCAAGGATATCGGCTGTGTGCCTTTGACGGTCATTTCAGAAGTGTGATATCCGATATGGACCTGCCACGATAAAGTCGGCGACCGTCCTTTTGATTTAATCTATCAATCAATCTGAGTTTGACACCTACGCCGGATGTTAAACCTGCTTCCATGAATGACGCTGCTTTCGAATGCATCTATAGCAGTAAGACCCGCAAGCGGCCTCCGCCGCTGTTAAGCTATCGGCATCTCGGCGGCGTAATTTCTGGATTCACGTGCCCATGCCGAGCGGCGATGCAACCCCTTTCTGATAGATGGAGTTGTTGATGTTGCGGACCTGCGTATCCGGAGGCGGTTCACGCCGCTGATTCAGATATCGTCTGATTCCATGCTCTTGCGGAACTTCAGCGCATTGCTGACGGTCTCCCTGTAATCTGGGGGCAGTTTTCCCATCTCATGCACGAACTCCTCTTTTCCGATGATCTTTTTCTTGTCCGTGCGGATCACGGACAGCCTGTCTAGTCCCGCATCCTGGAAATTGTGAATCTCTATGTCTGTGACCAATCTCTGTGCCTGACTGGTAATCTCAAGAACGGTGAACGACGTACCCTTCGCGGAAAGTACAAGCACCGGTCTTTTTTTGCGGCCTGCCATACCCTCAAAATCCACATTCGCGAGCCAGATCTCCCAAGCCTTCGGCTTTGATGTCTGAATTACGAGTTTTGCAATATTCACACTATCTTCGGGATGGTATGCATTCCACGGTTATGTACATTCTGGCACGATTTTTTGCTTCTCTCAAAAACGGCCTGCAATGTGCAGTCGGTTATATCATATCATACCCTCTCTGGTGGCCGGCAGCGATCCGGATTCCCCCCCCCCCCGATATATGTTCTAAGCATGCCTGCATCTTTCTCTTCCCGCGGGAAATGTCCCAATATCAGGAAAGCAGATGCTCTGCTGACCTGCAGATCTGCGGCGGAGCCTTCCCATGCAATTTGAAAGAATATGATAATTTAATCTTAATCTGAATACAGACGCCTGCGCTCGCTGGGAAGCTCCGAAACGTACTTCTCTGCCTCTTCGGGTGAGACCGCCGTCCTGTTCCCATCCGAATCCTCAATGACAGCACCGCTGTTCCTGAGCATTGAAAGTCTCTTCTTCCTGACCTCCGGATCCGGATGGCAGACGAACTGGCAGTTGGAGCAGGTGTACTGCATCTCGTATGTTCCGGCCAGGAGCGGGTTGTAGCATACAGCACCGTTTCTCTTTCTTTCAAGGTACCGTCCGACGTACTTTTTGGATATTGTGCGGTACTCCTCGTCCTTCTCCGGCAGCGGAAACCTTCCGGGAGACCATGTGGACCATTTCCCATCTGGATGGAGGCCCGTTATGCCTCCGCACGGGTAGGCGCATCTGGCCGCCGGTCTGCAGTTCCCGACCCTCACAGAACGTCCGCCCATGTTTATACTGACTTCATCTCTTTCGATAAAATCGGCCACGCAGGCGGCTTTGCATAACATGCATCGGTCACAGTAGTTTTCTGATTCGGGAAGAGGTTCGGTGGGTTCCAGAACGGCATCGGTTATCACTCCTCCCAGCGACAGTGCCGCACCGTACTTCTTTGTTATCAGGAGTCCGGACTGGCCTATGCAGCCTATTCCGCACGAGACAGCGATCAGTTTCAGGGATGCCGGAGGCACTCTGTTGTATATTCCGTTGGGGGAGTCCTTCCTGAATTCGAAGTTTGGGGCGATGGGGTATGTCCTGTACCCCAATGATGCGAGGACGGTCGAGATCTCGAAAGCTATTCCCGCCGCGAATGTCGTGATCCGTATTTTGTTGGTGCTGAGATCGCAGTTCTTCTTCCCGAGGTACGGGTCTATGAAGCTGTCATCGAACGGAACGCCGAACACTATCGCGGACCTCGCTCCGGGCAGGGCATAATCGAGGTCAGCGACCTCCGGTCCGCCCCTCAGGCTGTCAGGGGTCGCAATGCCCGAGAGCGCGGCTCCTAGCGTGAGCGGCATGTTCAGTGCGAGTTTTCTTGTCAGAGGGTCCATACTAAAATATGGATTATCCGATATATACGGTGTCGGATAACAGCTGGCCGGGTACGCGGTCGCAGTCATCGATTAAGACGGGGGTGATTTCTGAGCGCGGGATAAGAAATCCATATCGCCCTCCGGGATGCTGAATTGTTTGCGGTCAGAGCGTCTGCGAATCTGTCACGGGCCGAGCTTATCGATCGGAATTATAAGCACACCGTCATCCCTTGTGTATGCGGCACCGCCTTCTCCAGACACAACGGCAAGGAACGACGGTCCGCGCGCGGTGTCTGCCATTTTATTCTTCAGAGTAAGCAGGTTCTTTGCAGCCCTGTCGAATTCGAAATCTCCCAATTTAACTTCAATCGCCCCCCATCTGCCGTCGTCAAGCATAATAATTTCATCTATCTCCAGTCCCTTTTCGTCTCGGTAGAAATACACTTCTCCCCCGATGCTGTGGGCATAAACGCACAGATCTCTGTAGCAGAGCGATTCGAATAACTGCCCCGCCATGCCGGGGTCATCCATCAGCAGACGCGGAGATGCCTTCAGAGCGGCGGAGGCCAGAGACGGATCGGTCAGATGTATCTTGGGGGAGGTGCGTATGCGGGTCTTGGAACGCAGAGACGGCTTCCATCCTTCCTGTTCACACACAACATATATTCTTTTCAGTGCTTCAGTGTAGCTTCTGACGGTCTGTTCGCTTACATCTATTCCGTCACCTGTCGAAGCATCCGCACGTACTGTGGATGCTTTCACCTGCGTCGCGCTGTTCCTTGCTATTGACCTTAGTATCGTCTGTCCTGTCGAAGCACTCCTTCTGACTCCGTCCGCGCGGGAGAGATCTGATTCAATTATTGATGTGATGTATCCTTTTGCCGCGGATGCTCCGTCCCCGCCCGCAGACCATACCGCATCCGGCCAGCCCCCTCTGCATATCATCTCAGTAACCTTTGGAAAATCGATTTTCGAAGGAACGGGAGTTTCAATCCCGCTGCTGAAAATCACTGACAGGGATACGGACCCGTCGCTGTCTCCGGCTTCGAACGACGACAGCGTCTTCATCTCCACCGTTGCGAATCTCCCCGTTCCGGAATGCAGCTGTTCTGTTTCAGGAGGGACCGCGGAGCCGGTGAATATGTACATACCCCGTTTATGTTCCGTGTCGATTTTCCTCCGGGCCGCATCCCAAAGCTCAGGCACGTATTGCCACTCATCCACAAGAATGGGGTATTTCCCGCTCAGAACCTCATACGGAACAAGTTTGGCTTTGGCTATGCTGGCCCTCTGATCCATGAACACTGCCGATTCGGCATGGTGCATGCCGGTCCATGATTTGCCACACCATTTCGGCCCGGTTATCTGTATGCCTCCGAAGGCACGGAGCATGGAAATTATGCGTTCATCCACCAATCTTCGGCGATATTCCGAATTTGCATTTTTCATTGCGGAAACAGCATCTGCTGATCCGCCCGGAGCGGGAACCATGGTCAATTATCACTTTTGCGCTATTTAAAATATCACTTTTGCGCTGTATCGGCCGGATACGCTCTGCGACCAAACTCAGCGATGCGAGATCAAGGATATCAGCACGCATCGCGGATGACGGACGGTTAAGAATCATCCGGAATATCGGATATCGGCGCAATGCGTGCGAATATTGCCGCCGACATAGTAAATAAGACACGGTCAGTCATGTCGCTAAAGAATCATCATATGTTGTTGCAATGCAGTCAAAACCGTGCCGGGCGCATTTCGCTGAGGCCAATAGCCTTTTTGAACCGGAAGAATCCGACGGGTCCGTGTCCGCTGAGGCATTATTTGACAGGAACAAGCTGTTGTCGGATGATTCGGATCGGTTAGGCCTCTGCAGGATGCCATTCATAGGTTTTTCGGGCTTTGATGAAAACCTTTAAGTAGAATACAGGTATCGCTTGTTCTGCAGAATTGAACCAATGCACCTGTGAACAACGGGTACCTTTTGACACTGAATTCTGCTGTCTGGGGAGGCGAGCTTCCCTGGGTAAAAAAGCTTATATATTCCCCCGAGGTACGGGGAGTACGCGACCCCAGAACAGGGGTTGCAGAAGATGGAGAATCAAGATCTCCGCCGATGGCGTGAACTCTTGAATTCTGACGTTCGATGCTACGAATGTTCCGTTAGACGGACATTCTATTGAGTGAGCCGTCCGACGGAGCAGCGGTGAAACATGGTAAACTGCCAGTTTCTTTCATCCATCCAAAGACGTGATAAAGTCACAAGGATTTGACTCCGGTTGATCCTGCCGGCGGCCACCGCTATAGGAATTCGATTAAGACATGCGAGTCGAGAGTCGTTATGGACTCGGCGGACTGCTCAGTAACACGTGGACAACGTGCCCTTAGGAGGAGGATAATCTCGGGAAATTGAGAATAATACTCCATAGGTCATGGGATCTGGAATGACCCATGGCCCAAAGTTCCGGCGCCTAAGGATCGGTCTGCGGCCTATCAGGTAGTAGTGGGTGTAACGTACCTACTAGCCTACGACGGGTATGGGCCTTGAGAGAGGGAGCCCAGAGTTGGATTCTGAGACACGAATCCAGGCCCTACGGGGCGCAGCAGTCGCGAAAACTTCACAATGGGGGCAACCCCGATGAGGGAATTCCTAGTGCCAGCACATTAGTGTTGGCTTTTCTTTAGCATAGATAACTAGAGGAATAAGGGCTGGGTAAGACGGGTGCCAGCCGCCGCGGTAATACCTGCAGCCCAAGTGGTGGTCGATTTTATTGAGTCTAAAACGTTCGTAGCCGGTTTAATAAATCCTTGGGTAAATCGGGAAGCTTAACTTTCCGAATTCCGAGGAGACTGTTAAACTTGGGACCGGGAGAGGCTAGAGGTACTTCTGGGGTAGGGGTAAAATCCTGTAATCCTAGAAGGACCACCGGTGGCGAAGGCGTCTAGCTAGAACGGATCCGACGGTGAGGGACGAAGCCCTGGGTCGCAAACGGGATTAGATACCCCGGTAGTCCAGGGTGTAAACGCTGCAGACTTGGTGTTGGAGGCCCTTCGAGGGCATTCAGTGCCGGAGAGAAGTTGTTAAGTCTGCTACTTGGGGAGTACGTCCGCAAGGATGAAACTTAAAGGAATTGGCGGGGGAGCACCGCAACGGGAGGAGCGTGCGGTTTAATTGGATTCAACACCGGAAAACTCACCAGGGGAGACTGTTACATGAAAGCCAGGCTAATGACTTTGCTAGATTTTCAGAGAGGTGGTGCATGGCCGTCGTCAGTTCGTACCGTAAGGCGTTCTCTTAAGTGAGATAACGAACGAGACCCTCACCAATAGTTGCTACTTTGCCCTCCGGGGTGGAGGCACACTATTGGGACCGCTGGCGCTAAGTCAGAGGAAGGAGAGGTCAACGGTAGGTCAGTATGCCCCGAATCTCCTGGGCTACACGCGCGCTACAAAGGGCGGGACAATGGGCTCCGACACCGAAAGGTGAAGGTAATCTCGAAACCCGTCCGTAGTTCGGATTGAGGGTTGTAACTCACCCTCATGAAGCTGGATTCCGTAGTAATCGCGAATCAACAACTCGCGGTGAATATGCCCCTGCTCCTTGCACACACCGCCCGTCAAACCATCCGAGTTGGGTTTCAGTGAGGCTGCCTCTAATTAGGGTTGTCGAACTGAGATTTAGCAAGGAAGGTTAAGTCGTAACAAGGTATCTGTAGGGGAACCTGCAGATGGATCACCTCCTACGCAGGGTGGGGTTCAACCCCCACCCTCAAAAACAAATAAGCGTATAGTATTGCAAGGAAAATCAGCGTAAGTGATTTTCCCGCAATTCCTAGGCAGCTTACCATGCACTAAACGTAGCATCGAACGTCAATGTCATCAATTTTGGATTTTTGTTTAGGGTGTTTCCGGATCATCGTCGATCTTGGACCCGGCTGTTGCAGCCGCCGGAATTGTGCCGGGCGGGAGTCGAAGTTTTCCCCTCAATGGCCGCGGTGAAAAATTTCCCCCATCCCGTAAAATAGCGCGATGCTATTTGTTCTTCCTTTCCAAGGGACCTATGTCCTGAGATATCATAAAATTGATTCCTGTATGTTATGTCTTTGTGCTGATCAGCGCATGGGAACTCTGAAATATCATATAAGGCGTGGTAACACCGGCTGCTGTGATGCTATGTTCCTGATCCTGTTCCTTATTCTGTTTCCCGTATTCGCTGCGATCATCATGCTGTTCATGAAAAGCGAGAGGCAGAGGAGTGCGGCGGTGACGGCTTCTGTTGCTGTAATAATGGCAGTATCGGTACTGCTGGTCATCCGATACGGAGGGCGGGGTCTTGTGCTGTTCGAACTCGGCAGCGACATAATTTCATATTCAATTCTTTTGGCGGAGATACTTCTTGCGGCGGGTCTGTTCTGCATGGGTGTCAGACATAAAAGGTATCTTGCCTCGGTACTCGCTGTTATTCAGGCAGTACTCGTGTTATCTTTTGAATTCGGCATCGGACACGGCATTCATGCCGCCAACAATCTTTACATTGACGGTCTCTCCTCAATAATGGTGCTGATAATTGGGATAGCAGGCAGTCTGATAATAATCTACGCCATAGGATATATGAGAGATTTTCAGCACCATAACCCGGAGAAAGAAGACAGGAGGCCGCAATTTTTCTTTCTGATGTTTGTATTCTTATCTGCGATGTTCGGGATTGTCCTGTCTAACAACCTGACATGGATGCTGTTCTTCTGGGAGGTAACCACCGTATGCTCATTTCTTTTGATAGGGTACACGAAGACAGACGAAGCTGTAAACAGCTCTTTCCGCGCTCTGACAATGAATCTTCTGGGAGGAATCGGATTTGCGTTTGCGATCATCATTGCAGGGAATGATTTGGGTATAGCGGAGATGAACCGATTTCTTGATGCGGGACTGTCCGGAGCATCGGTGATGCTTCCGGCCGGACTTCTGGTGTTCGCGGGCATGGTAAAAGCCGCACAGATGCCGTTCCATTCCTGGCTTCTGGGTGCGATGGTCGCTCCTACACCGATATCAGCTCTGCTGCATTCTTCGACAATGGTTAAGGCGGGGGTGTTTATGGTGATCAAGCTGTCCCCGATTCTCGGACTGAATTCGGCAGGTATGTTGGCAATGCTTGTGGGAGGCACCACATTTCTGCTGGCATCCATGGCAGCAGTCTCTCAAAGTAATGCGAAGCGCGTTCTGGCGTACTCAACCATAGCAAACCTTGGTCTGATAATCGCATGCGCTGGGGTCGGAACCGAGGAAGCCGTATGGGCCGCAATCATGCTGACGATATTTCACGCAGTAACTAAATCTTTGTTGTTTCTCTGTGTCGGTACGGCGGAACACCACATAGGCAGCAGAGATATTGAAGATATGGACGGTCTGTTTTCCAGAATGCCGAAGTTGGCGGGCATGATGATAATCGGCATAGCCGGGATGTTTCTGGCACCTTTTGGCATGCTGGTTGCGAAATGGACGGCCATAGCATCGTTTGTCAATGCAGAGAGTATCGTGTTGATAGTCTGCGTGTGTTTCGGCAGTGCCGTCACGGTGTTCTATTGGGGCAAGTGGCTGGGCAAGATGGTTGCGGTTATGGCAGGAAGAGAGAACACAGAGATGACTGTGCATAGACAGGAATGGTTTGCCATAGGAACGTTTGCACATCTTGTCGTTGCACTATGCATATTGTTCCCGATAATGTCGGAGCACATTCTGGCCCCTTTGATAGGAAACATGTTTGGATCGGTATCGTATATGGCCCTGCCGTCTGCTAACCTGTACATAATGAGCGCAGTGATGATGCTGATGATTCTGCTGCCTCTTGTCTTTTTCAGAGGCAAAAAAGTCAGGACAGGACAGATATACATGGGGGGCGTCGGTACCGGCGATAATCTTACCTTTATAGGTTCGGCGGACACGGAAGTAAATATCTCATTTAGGAATTGGTATATGAAAGAATGGTTCGGAGAAAAGAGAGCAGGAAACACGGGAGCCGTGATCGCCGCCTCGGTGACGGTATGTCTTCTGACATGTTCTCTACTTGTGTGGGGAGGTATAGTGTGATGGAGTCCGTTCAGATAATATCAATGGTATGTTACGTCATATCGGCTCCTCTGCTGGGACTCTTGCTTGCCGGTGCCGATAGGATCATATCCGCCAGGATGCAGAGAAGAAAAGGCCCTCCGATACTTCAGCCGTATTATGATGTGAGGAAGCTCGCAGACAAAGAAAGGCCGTCGGCCGGCGGTGTCCAGGAGTTCTATGTTCTGTGCTCGCTCATATTCATGGTGATAACGGGTGCTGTATTCTTTGCCGGTGGGGATCTGATGCTTGCGGTGTTCATGCTGATGCTTTCGACGGTACTGCTGCTGGTGGCCGCATTTTCGTCTAACTCTCCGTACTCGCAGATCGGTGCGGAAAGGGAACTGTATCTCACCATGGCGTATGAGCCGATGGTACTGTTTACGGCCATAGGATTCTATGTCTTCAGCGGAAGCTTCAGAATAATCGACATAGCGACCGGCGGCAGTATGCCGATAGTCCATCTATTCGGCATATTTATCGGGTTTGTTTTCATCCTGACGATCAAGCTGAGGAAGTCGCCGTTCGATATAGGCATGTCCCATCATGCACACCAGGAACTCGTAAAGGGAATCAGCACGGAGTTCTCGGGGAAGACTCTTGCGATGACGGAGATCATACACTGGTACGAGAATATACTTTTGCTGGGATTCATAATTCTGTTCTTCTGTGACGGCAGCATCCTCGGATATGTTATAGGTTTGGCTGTGTGCATATCGGTGTATGTGTTTGAGATACTGATCGACAACAGCTTCGCGAGGATGAAGTGGCAATCGGCTCTGAAGAGCGCATGGCCGGTGGCACTGGTATTCGGTTTGGGCAATATTATCGTGCTTTTTGCACTGGAGGCTTGAGAAATGTCGAACACATCAAAATCACCTTGGCTTATACACTATGACGGTTCCAGCTGCAACGGATGCGACATCGAGGTGCTGGCATGTCTGACACCGCTGTATGATATCGAAAGATTCGGAATAATAAACACAGGGAACCCCAAACACGCGGATATTTTCCTCGTTACCGGATCCGTGAACGAGAAGAACGCACCTGTCATCAGACAGATCTACGAAGGGATGCTTGAACCGAAGGCAGTGATCGCAGTCGGAGTATGCGCTGCATCGGGAGGTGTGTTCAGAAGATGTTACAATGTGGTGGGAGGTATCGACAGGGTGATACCGGTCGACGTATACGTGCCCGGATGCGCAGCGAGACCCGAAGCCATAATCGACGGGGTCGTGAAAGGGTTAGAGATCCTTGAGAAGAAGAGAGACACTGTCAGAGCATCAAAAAATAAGATATCGGAGGTGTCCTAATGAAGTGTCACTACAGGATTCAGAATTTCGAGGAGATCAAAGCCGAGGATCTGACCGAAATAATCAGAGGATTCAAAACGGAGAAGTACAGACTGTGTCAGATATGCGCTTCGAACATCGAAGGCGACACTGAATTAATCTATTCCTTTGACCTGGATCACGAATTGTTTAACATAAAAGCCACCGTTCGGAACGGCGGAGGAATGGAAAGCATAACGGGGATCTATCAGCCGGCATCCATATATGAGAGTGAGATTCATGATCTATTCGGTATCGAATTCACCGGCAGCAGGCCGAATCGCGGAGGGAAGTTTTTCGTACTGTCAAAACCGACGCCATGGCTTCCCGAGAACGAAGGAGGCGAATGACTTGGGAAAAAGGACTGTAATTCCGTTCGGACCTCAGCACCCAATACTTCCGGAACCTGTGCATCTGGATCTTGTGATAGAAGATGAAAAGGTGATCGAGGCAGTACCGTCGATAGGTTTCATACACAGAGGACTTGAAAAATTGGCAGAGGTCAGAGAATATCCCGAATTGGTCTATGTCATCGAGAGGATATGCGGAATATGCAGTTTCGGCCACGGACTGGGATATGTCACAGCGGTCGAGGGACTGATGGGTGTCGAGGTGCCCGAAAGAGCAGATTACCTCAGAACAATGTGGCATGAACTGTCCCGGATACACAGCCATATGCTTTGGCTCGGCCTCACCGCCGATGCCCTCGGATTCGAGAGTCTTTTCATGCATACGTGGAAGGTCCGCGAGAGGATTCTGAACATGTTCGACCTGACCACCGGCGGAAGGGTTATTCATTCGGTCTGCAAAGTCGGCGGGGTCAGGAGAGATGTTGAAGAGGAGATGCTGGACAGGATAGTGTCGGAAGTGAGGGAGACAAGGAAGGAGACTCGGAAACTGACGGATGTGTTCCTCAGAGACACCTCGGTAAAGAGCAGGCTCTGCGGTGTCGGTATTCTGTCCAAAGAGGACGCGGAAGAACTCTGCGCGGTCGGACCGGTAGCCCGTGCATCCGGGGTATATCAGGATATGAGGCTGAATGGCATGTGCAAATACGGCGAACTTGGATTCGAACCTGTGATCGGGGAGGGAGGGGACTGTTATGCAAGATGTAAGGTCAGGATATCCGAGCTGAATCAATCTTTTGATATTGTGGAGAAAACAGCCTCCGTGATGCCGGACGGTCCAGTGGAAGTGCAGGTCAGAGGCCCTCTTCAGGCAGGAGAATTCATGATGAGGCTGGAACAGCCCCGCGGCGAAGCACTCTACTATGTGAGAGGAAACGGTACCAGATATCTTGAGAGGATGAGGGTCAGGACGCCTACGAATATGAATCTGCCCTCCATGGTCAGAATGCTGCAGGGCTGCGACTTGGCAGATGTGCCTGTGATAATACTGACGATAGATCCCTGCATAAGCTGTACGGAGAGGTGACGGAATGGGTGCATTCAGGATATCCGGACTTATTCTCGGGAGCCTGTTCAGGAGACCGGCCACTGCCAAGTATCCTGCGGTGCCCAGAGAGTGGGAAGAACGGACGCGCGGCAGGATAGAAATCGATGCTTCGGAATGCATTCTGTGCGGCATGTGCGCGAGGAAGTGTCCGGCTGACGCACTGGCTGTCGACAAGGCCGAGGCAACATGGGAGATAGACATGATGGGGTGTGTCCAATGCGGACACTGCACGGAGATCTGTCCGAAAAAATGTCTCCGCATGGAGAAGGAATATACCGCACCGGACTGTGACAGACGGACAGGTCTCAGGAAGATCCCTGTCCCGAAGAAGGTAACACCACGCAATGACAGATGATGCCCGAGTTCGACAGTTGATGTTCGGGAGAGCTTGCGCTGCATTCTGAGGAATTCATGACCTCTTTCTGCCGGTGTTTCCGGTGTCTGCGGGGGCTGAAAGCCCCCTTCAGACCCCGGGAACATCGGTAAAATACGGAACTCCCGCAGCCTGATTATCAGCGCAAGCTCTCCTGTCAAATTTTCTCAATAACGAAATCAACTGTCGAACTCAGGCTCAATACGGGCATGTTCTGTACGGCCCTGACATTGCTCCATTATCATATGAATAATTATTGCAATAGTTTTGATATAGCACTCTCTCATCTCAATTGTACTGTATCTATATGTGATAACAATGGTAAAACTGAACCTCGGAACAATAATCTCGCTGGCCATCGTTGCGGTGGGTCTGCTGATTGCGATCGGTCCGCAGCCGGGCATCGGGCCGTTCGACGTATGTGAGCCCGGGGCAACGAAGATGGTCTGTTATTGGACATCCAGGGCGGAATTGGGCATCGGTGCGGTTATAGCACTTCTTGGTTCGATTTCTGTCATGACATCTCTTTTTGAAAAGTTCCGTCATATAGGCATCGGACTTGGCATAGGAGTTATGATCAATTCGGCACTTGCCGCAATTATGGCGGTGTCCCTCATAGGCATCTGCGCTAACGAGATGATGCACTGTCACGACCATGCACTGCCGGCACCGCTGGCAATAACGATTCTGAGCGTGCTGTTGATACTGCTGTCGGCAATCTTCATATCTGTATCGAGAAAGACGGAGAGTGCGTAACACGGATGCCCTTTCCTTACGGAATATTTCGGCAAGACCGTTCAGGACAATCGGACTGATGACCGTCGTTGCCGTCTTATCTTTCTCACTGGCCGCAGGATCGATTCTTGCGATAAGCATGGGTAACGGTGCAGATAATGTGGAAAAGAGACTGGGTGCGGATATCATGCTCGTACCGGGCGGAAGCGGATACGATGCCGAAGCGGTATTGATAAAGGGAGAACCCACAGCATTCTACATGGACGAAAGCATCACAGACGGCCTGAATAGCATCAGAGGCATATCGAAAATAACCACTCAGTTCTACCTCACAACGGTATCGGATGCCGAATGCTGTGACTTCCCCGTTCAGATCATCGCCTTTGACCCTGACACCGACTTTACGATAACTCCGTGGATCGAGGAGTCATTGAAGGGAGGGATAGGGGATGGGGAATTGGTCGTCGGATACAGCATCGATGTGACCGAGGGCGGCAAAGTGAAGATATTCGGTGAAAACTATCCGGTTGCTGCAAAGCTCAGCAAATCCGGTACGGGTCTCGATACGTCGATGTATATGACGAAGGAGACCATGAAAGATATAGCCGAAGACGCAAACCGGCGCGGATATCTGCTCACCGCGCTTGAAGGTATCGACACCCAGATATCTGCCGTGCTCATAAAGATTGAGTCTGGATACGACCCCGCATCCGTCGCCGAGAAAATAGGATTCAGCGGAATCAACGTTGACATCATACAGTCGAAGACGGTTGCCGTCAGTCTCACCCAGCAGATGGGGTCGCTTGTAGGTTATATCAAGGTGTTCGAAGTTATGCTGTGGCTTCTTTCGGCTGTAGTCCTCGGCGTACTGTTTTCAGTGAGCATAAACGAAAGAAAGAAAGAATTCGCGACATTCAGGATGATGGGTGCCACCCGTATGAGGTTGCTCTCCCTTGTACTGAGCGAGTCGTCGCTGATCAGTATCGCGGGAGCTCTGACCGGCGCATTGTTGGCACTGCTGTTCACACTGCCGTTCAGCGACAGTATCGGGTCTGCATTGGGCCTCCCGTATTTGGCACCTTCATTATCTTCCGTGCTTGTGCCGGTTATGCTGTCGGCGGCCGTTGCATTTGCAATAGGGCCGCTGACCGCAATGTGGTCCGCACGCAGAATCGGACGTTCGGAGACACATTCTGCATTCACGGAGGGGAACTGATGGCACAGATAGAGACAGCAGGACTGACCAAAGAATATTCAAGGGGCGTCAGACCGTTCGATGCGGTTCATGATGTCAGTCTTAAGGTTGAAGAAGGCGATTTCATATCAGTAATGGGTCGGTCAGGAAGCGGAAAGAGTACGCTTCTGAATCTTGTCGCGGGTCTCCTCCGTCCTACATCCGGCAATGTGATGGTAAAGGGGAGGGATATTTCGGCCCTCAGCGACAGAGAAAGTTCGTTCATAAGGAACTCCGAGATAGGGTACGTTCCGCAGGGACACAGCCTTCTGGGAAATCTGACCGTGCTTGAGAATGTTCTATTGCCTCACAGTCTCTTCAGAAGAAAAACAGGAGATGCCCGGGAACGTGCCGTTTCTCTGCTTGAGAGCATGGGGATAGAAGATCTGGCAGACTCACTTCCACGTGCTCTTTCGGGCGGGGAACAGAGGAGGGCGGCGGTTGCCAGAGCACTGATAAATTCTCCTTCCGTCCTTATCGCCGATGAACCGACCGGCGACCTTGACACCGAAACATCGCAGCAGGTCATGGAGTTGTTCCAGAAGATAAATTGCAGCGGCACTGCTGTTTTGATGGTTACCCACGAACAGGATACCGCGAACTTCGGAAACAGGCATTTCACCATGAATGGGGGCATATTGACGGAGAAGATGTAAGGGCGGGATGTCCAGAGAGGAGATATCGCAGAGCCGTTATTGTTCCGTCCCGGCGCCAGCCGGGACCTGACAGTTGGAAGATTGCGCAGTATTCAACGGATATCGGATGCGGAAATGTTCTTCATATTTGTGAATGAATGATTAATAATACAACGGTCCGGAAGGGACCGTTGCACGAAAGCCGAGGAACGATAGGATAACTGAAATGAAATATTCACATCGTAAGCTATTCAAACGCTGATACGAGCTGATGTTACCTCAGGTCTGAGGACCGATTTTCAGTACGATAACTGATTGGCCGCCGATCTGCAATTTAATCTCTTTTGAAATTTGTTTGCTGGCTGATGAAATGAGTAGTCCCGGGCGGATTCGAACCACCGTCGCCGGCTCCAAAGGCCAGCATGATTGACCACTACACTACGGGACTCTGCCTTTTTGCTAATCCGTTTCAGTTATTTAACACTCTTCCGATAAGATATGTGGGTTTGCAGTCCGTTATCTCAACATCAACGAAAGAACCTTCCGTGAGTTCGGAACATATGGCCACAGGGCGGTAGTTCTGTGTTCTGGCAATCATTGTGCCTTCCTTGCCGGTCTCGGTTATGAGTGCTCTGCAGATCTTCTTTCCGATCATTCTTTGGTTGTTCTCGAGTTCAACCCTGTTTTTAAGATCGGTGAGCTCAGCCGATCTGTCCTTAGATATTCGTCCGTGTACAGGTTCCATTATTGCGGCCTCTGTGCCGGGTCTTGATGAAAATCGGGTTATGTTGACGGTGTCAGCTCTGAGTGTTTCGATCAGCCGCAGGCTCTCATTATGGCAACCGTCGGTCTCTCCCGGAAATCCGGAAATCACATCCGTGGAGATGCTTATATCGGGATATCTGAGACGCAGTTTCCCGATCAGATTCAGAAACTCCCCTGCGGAATATTGTCTGTTCATAGATACCAGAACGGAGTCGCTGCCGCTCTGAACCGGGACGTGAAGGAACCTGTAGACTCTCGGATCTTCCATAGTATCCAAAAGATCGTCCGCAATAGGCATCAAACTGCTTGGATTCATCATCCCTATTCTCAGTTTGAAGTCCCCTTTGTTCTTCAGCATTTTCTTCAGCAGCGACGGCAGATCGGTCCCTATGTCAGACCCGTAGCATCCTGTATCCTGTGCGGCTATCAGTATTTCTTTCGCCCCGCCTCCGACCATCGAATCGAACCTGGATACGAGGCCGTCGGGGTCATGGCTGGTCAGTCTTCCTCTTGCGAATTTGGTTATGCAGTATGTGCAGTTTCCGAGACATCCTCTAGAGATCGGGATTATGTTGGAACCTTGTCTGTTTTCGGCCGGTGAACAGCCGATGCCGTATCTTTCCGAGACCATCGGTTGGAAATCGCAGTATTTTTCCGGAGGGATTATGATGGAATCGGGCAGCCTGATCATCACGCGGCCGGCCTGAATCTTTGCCATGCACCCGGTTACGATGACCTCCTTCCCCGCTCTCCTGAGGTCGGACATCCTGCGGATCATCTTTTTTTCGGTGGCATCAACGACCGTGCATGTATTCAGAATAACAATGTCGGCCATATCGGGAGACGGGACCTCTTCATGTCCCATAGCAGACATACTCTCCGAGAGTTGGTCCCCCTCGCCGAAGTTCATTGTGCAACCGTACGATTCCACAAAATATCTCATGTGAACTGCCTGTTACCTAGTTGCAGGTTCTGCGGTGACCAATCCGAAAGCGGTTTTTCCGGACAGGTTCGTTATCTTTACGCGTACGGTGTTCCCTCTGGCCGTCCCCGGAACAACGACTATGTAATCCATGCACTTTCCCATGCCGTCTCCCTTCTTGCCCACATCCGAGATCAGAATTTCGATGATGTCCCCGACCCTGATGATATTCTGGGAATCGGATTTGGACGCCTTTCTGACATTGATTGATCTCCTTGCGCCGCACGCCTCGCATTCCAGAATGAGAGTACGGTCCTCTTTGACGATCTTGGTGTCCGGCAGACCGCATTCAGAACAGATTACGTACGTCTCGGTGTATGTCTGTATCTTCTCGTTTATCGTCAGTGATGATATTTTTGCTTTGAAAACGACTCTGCGGCCCTCTATGTTGCCCGGGGTGCCGAGCTCTTTGAGGAGGAACTGCAGAAGATGTTGCGGACCCCTTCTGAGCTTATCGGTAACATCGATGAAATTCCTGAAGACTGTGGTCTTTCCTTCCTGAAGGATATCAAGCTCGGGCAACTCGAATCTCTCATGGTTCTCGATAGTTTCGGGGAGGACCTCTTTTGCCCTGTCAAGCAAGGCCATGTAATCGTTGTCTGCCATCTCGTTCACCGCAACGGACTAGTGATGCCTCGTTTATAAAGATTTGTCATCGGCCGTGCGGGACTGCCTGCCCCTCATATACTCCAAGGAGGCACTGACGAGACCCATGTGTACCTTCGAGGGGTTCCCCGGCCGGGATTTGAATTCGGGGTGGAACTGTGTTGCCAAATAATACGGGTGGCCTTCCAGCTCTCCGATTTCCATCCTCTCGCCGTCGTCGGATCTCCCCGTGAATTTCCACCCCGCGTCTTCCATCATGCCCGTGAATTCTGTGTTCACCTCATACCTGTGCCTGTGCCTTTCCAGGATATCTGCCGAACCGTAAACCCTGTGTGCGAGCGAACCGCCGGATATTCTGACCGCCTGGGAACCCAGACGCATGGTGGCCCCTGCATCTTTGCGGCCTTTCTGTTCGTTCATCAGACATATCACAGGGTATTCTGTCTTCGGATCGAACTCGGTGCTGTTGGCCCCCTTCATGTTCAGGACATTCCTTGCGAATTCGACGGTTGCTATCTGGAATCCCATGCAGACTCCGAGAAACGGTATCATATTCTCTCTTGCAAACCGGGCGGCAGCAACCTTACCCTCCGTGCCTCTGGTTCCGAACCCTCCGGGGACTATTATTCCGTGCATGTTCCCCAGCAGTTTATCGGGAGGTTCTTCAAGGAGCCTGTCGCTGTCTATGAGGCTTACCCGGACCCTGCAGCTTCTTCCGGCACCCGCGTGAGTAAAGGCCTCCAAATGACTGAGATATGAATCTTTGAGTGCGGTGTATTTTCCGATGAGGGCGATATCAATCTCCGTCTCCGGATTCATTACGTCTCCGAGAAACCTTTCCCAATCGGCCATGTCTCTCTTCGATGTCAGCGGCCCGAGTCTCATCCTCTTTGTGATGAGGTCGGCAACTCCCTGTTTTTCCAGGACGATCGGAACCTCGTAAATCGATTTTGCATCCGGCATCGATATAACGGCATCCTCATCCACATCGCAGAACATTGCTATCTTCTTCCTTGCTGTGTCGGTGAGCGGTTCGGATCCTCTACCGACTATTATGTCAGGTCTTATTCCAAGCCCCATCAGTTCCTTTACGGAATGCTGGGTCGGTTTCGTTTTTTCTTCTCCGACCGACCCGGCTACCGGGACCAGAGTGGTATGGATGAACATGACATTCTCTTCCCTTCCGAGTTCTCTGCCCAGCTGTCTCGCCGCCTCAAGGAAGGGCATGGATTCGATATCGCCTACGGTCCCGCCGAGTTCCACGATTACAACATCCGACCCGGACTTCCTCGTGATATTCATTATCCGGTGCTTTATCTCACCGGTAATATGAGGGATAATCTGAACGGTTTTTCCGAGATAGTCTCCCCGCCGCTCGTTTTCTATAACCGTTTTGTAGACTTTCCCTGTTGTTATATTGTGTTCGCTCGTGAGTTCGAGGTCCATGAATCTCTCGTAATTTCCGAGGTCCAGGTCGGCCTCCCCGCCATCGTTCAGAACATAAACTTCCCCATGCTCGTACGGGTTCATCGTACCCGCATCGATGTTCAGGTACGGATCTATCTTTATCGCGGATACGCCCAGCCCCCTGGATTTCAGTATCCTCCCGACCGATGATGCGGTAATGCCTTTCCCTATGCCCGAAATAACTCCTCCGGTGACGAAGATCAGTTTCATTTTAACTCAACGGGAACCTTCATATCCTGTGCGATTAGATAAACCTTTGTAACAAAAACTAATCAAAAATAGTATTATATTATACATTTCTCGTTATTTTTCTGTTATAATTAGATATATGTATCAAAAATAGACAAAATATACAGAAGTTCTCACATTCGCGGCTGAATATCATCTGGGAGCACATTAGGCCGGGCGCATCGGCTCTCAGCCGCCGTTACAAAAGGTGTTATATAGCTAATCAGGCTAGCCGACCATAGAGTAAAGTCTTGCCATACTGCATGAGCTTTAAATACGATAATACTAATCGAGGCAAAATACTTCAGATAAATGAGGTGAAACATTTGGGTAGAGGTCTATACACTGCAAGAAAGATGAAAGAGGACAGACAGAAGTTCCGCTGGCTGGACCGCGGGTACAAAAAGAGGGTTCTGAAGCTCAGGGAGAGATCGGATCCGCTGGAGGGGTCGTCCCAGGCACGGGGTATCGTACTGGAGAAGGTAGGAGTCGAGGCAAAACAGCCCAACTCTGCAATCCGTAAGTGCGTAAAGGTACAGCTTATAAAGAACGGGCGTCAGATCACGGCCTTTGCAGTGGGAGACGGAGCTATCAATTTCATAGACGAACACGATGAGGTGCTCGTGGAGGGTATCGGCGGAAGGATGGGGCGTTCGTACGGCGACATCCCCGGAGTACGTTACAAAGTCATCAAAGTCAACAACGTCTCTCTGAACGAAATGGTCAGAGGAAGGACCGAGAAACCGGTAAGGTGAATCAGATGTCAGAGATCGTTATTCAGAAAGCGCTCATATTCGGAAAGTATGACACGTCCGAGGTCGTCATCAACGACGGCGGGTTGGCAAAATACATAGACCTCACACCCACAAACGTGCCTCACTCGGGCGGAAAACACGCTAACAGATGGTTCGGCAAATCCAAGCTGAGCATAGTGGAGAGACTCATAAACAACATAATGAGGACCGAAAAGTACACCGGAAAGAAGATGAAAGCGTACAAAACGGTGTCTCAGGCGTTTGACATAGTCGCACAGAAGACCAAGAAAAACCCCCTTCAGGTGCTGGTCGAGGGACTGGAGAATGCGGCACCCCGCGAAGAAGTCACAAGGCTTCAGTTCGGCGGTATATCCGTGCCGAAGGCGGTGGATATATCGCCTCAGAGGAGATTGGACATAGCCCTGCGCAACCTGTGTACGGGCGTGGTGAGGAATTCGTCGAAGAACAAGAAACCCATTTATGAATGCCTCGCCGACGAGATAATGCTGGCGGCAAAAGGCGACATGACCTCGTTCTCCGTTGCGAAGAAAGAGGAGATCGAGAGGGTCGCTCAGTCGGCCAGATGACCGCGGATGTGTGTGAATGGGACGTAAAGAAGACAACGTAAAAAGGGCCACGGAGCTCATGAATACGCCCGAGTTCATCAGGAACATCGGCACCGCGGCGCATATAGACCACGGTAAGACCACATTCTCGGACAATCTCATCGCGGGAGCCGGAATGATGTCCTCCGAGCTTGCCGGAGAACAGAGGCTTCTGGACTTCGATGAACAGGAGTCGGCAAGAGGAATAACAATCAACGCCGCGAGTGCATCGATGGTCCATAAATTCGAAGGCAGAGAATACCTTATCAATCTCATCGATACCCCCGGCCATGTGGATTTCGGAGGGGACGTCACGAGGGCCATGAGGGCACTGGACGGAGTGTTCATACTCTGCTGTGCCGTTGAAGGCATAATGCCTCAGACCGAGACGGTCATCAGGCAGGCCCTGAAAGAGAGGGTCAGGCCGCTGCTGTTCATCAACAAGGTGGACAGAATGATTGTTGAACAGCAGGTTACGAAGGACATGATGATCGAGAAATTCTCCAGACTTGTCGCAGAGTTTAACCAGAAGATCAAGGACATACTGCCCGCTCCTCTGAATAAACAGTGGCAGGTAAGCATACAGGACGGAACGGTGGCGTTTGGTTCTGCGTACAACAACTGGGCGATATCATCTACATTCATGCAGAGATCGAAAATATCATTCAGCGATGTGTTCGAGTACTGTGCGAGAGAGGGAGGTCAGAAAGAACTGGCAAAAAAGTCCCCGCTTCACGAGGTCGTTCTCGAGATGGCGATAAAGCACATCCAAAGCCCTGTGGACGCACAGAAGATACGCATACCCACCATATGGAAGGGAGATCAGGATTCGCAGATAGGAAAGCAGATGCTGGCATGCGACTCCAAAGGGGATGTTTCGTTCATGGTCAACAAGATCATCATGGACCCCCACGCGGGAGAGGTTGCGTTCGGAAGGCTGTTTTCCGGTTCCGTGAAAAAGGGACAGACTCTGTACGTATCGGGAGTGCAGAATGCGCAGAGAGTGCAGACAGTGGCACTCATGGTCGGAGCTGACAGGATCCCCATCGAAGAGGCTGAAGCCGGGAACATAGCCGCAGTGACCGGACTGAAAGACGCCATTGCAGGTTCCACGGTATCGACGATAAAAGATATGGAGCCGTTCGAGAAGATGGCCCACTACTCGGAACCCGTCGTGACAAAAGCGATCGAGGCCAAGAACATGAAAGATCTGCCTAAGCTGGTCGATGTCCTCAGAACGATCGCCAAAGCAGACCCGTCGCTCAATATCGAAATCAACAACGAGACAGGAGAACACCTGATGTCCGGAATGGGAGAACTCCACCTGGAGATCACGGAATACCGCATAGTCAACGAACAGGGCGTGGAGATCATTTCATCGCCGCCCATAGTCGTCTATCAGGAAAGCGTAAGGGGTAAGAATCCCTCCGAGTTCGAGGGTAAATCGCCGAATAAACATAACAAGTTCTACTTCCTTGTCGAGCCTCTCGAGCAAACGATTGTCGATGCTATCCGCAGAGGAGAGATCGACCCCGATGCCAAGATCAAAGATCCGAAGGCAATGGCAAAGAAACTTGAAGAAATGGGACTCGACAAAGAAGAAGCGAAAGGAATAGTGATGTTCAAGAACAGCAACATGCTCATGGACAGCACAAAAGGTATCCAATATCTGCACGAGACAATGGAACTGGTGAAGCAGGCCTTCGAAGAAGCAATGCAGAGGGGTCCTCTCGCCAACGAGAAGTCGGCCGGTGTGAAGGTAAAGCTTGTGGATGCCAAACTTCATGAAGATACGATACACAGAGGTCCTGCACAGGTCATACCCGCCGTCAGAGACGGAATATACGGTGCGATGTGCGAGGCAGGAAGGATACTCCTGGAGCCTATGCAGAAAGTGTTCATCAGTGTTCCTCCGGACTACATGGGCGGGGCAGTTAACCTGATCAACCAGCGCCGCGGAACCATCCTTGAGATGGGCCAAGACGGAGCAGATTCGACGGTTTCCGCCGAGTGTCCCGTGGCTGATATGTTCGGATTCGCATCGGACATACGCGGATCCACTCAGGGGCGTGCTCTCTGGTCCACAGAGAACGCCGGATTCAAACAGTTGCCGCCCGAGTTGCAGAAAAAGGTCGTTACGGAAATCAGAACCCGCAAGGGCGTAAATCCCGAGCCGTATGATGCCCGCTACTATTCGGGTCTGTAAACTTTAAATATAAACACCTTATCGCAGAAAACCAGACCTATAAAGTAGGAGGTATGAAAAATGGCAGACAAAGAGCACATGAATCTGGTCATCATCGGGCACGTCGACCACGGGAAGTCCACCCTCACGGGAAGGATTCTTCTTGAGACCGGCGCGATCGAACCGCACCTGATCGAGAAATACAGGAAAGAGGCGGAGGAGAAAGGAAAAGGATCCTTCTACTTCGCGTGGGTCATGGACGGCCTGAAGGAAGAGAGGGAGAGAGGAGTCACCATCGACGTAGCGCACAAAAAGTTCTACACAGATAAGTACTACTTCACAGTTATCGACGCTCCCGGCCACCGTGATTTCGTCAAGAACATGATCACGGGAACTTCCCAGGCAGATGCAGCGATAATTACCTGCTCCGCCATCGAGGGACCGCAGGCACAGACGAAAGAACATGTGTTCCTTGCGACGACACTCGGTGTCAAGCAGATCATCGTGGCCATCAACAAGATGGATGCGGTGAAATATGATGAGGCGAAGTACAAGACGACAGTAGAGGCAATGAGCAAACTTCTGTCGATGGTCGGTGTCAAAGCCGATACAGTACCGTTCGTCCCCGTTTCCGCGATGGCCGGAGACAACATAAAAACGAGATCCGCGAACATGTCTTGGTACAAAGGGCCGATACTTCTTGAGGCTCTAGATAACCTCAAAGTTCCGGAAAAACACACGGAAAAGCCACTCAGAATGCCTATTCAGGATGTGTACACCATCACAGGTATCGGAACCGTTCCGGTCGGAAGGATCGAAACCGGCGTTCTGAAACCCAACATGAAGATAATGTTCGAGCCGTCGCACGTACAGGGTGAGGTTAAGAGCATCGAGATGCACCACGAACAGCTGCCTCAGGCACTTCCCGGCGACAATGTCGGATTCAACGTGCGCGGTGTCGCAAAGAACGACGTGAAGAGAGGAGATGTCGCGGGACCCGTCGACAACCCACCGACAGTAGCGAAGCAGTTTACGGCACAGATTGTTGTTCTGAACCACCCGTCCGTCATCACTGTGGGATACACACCTGTATTCCACTGTCACACGGCGCAGACCGCATGCAGGTTTGTCGAGCTTGTGAAGACGATTGACCCCAAGACCGGCCAGACAAAGGCGGAACACCCTGACTTCCTCAAGACGGGAGACATTGCCATCGTCAAGGTCGAGCCTACAAAGCCGATGGTCATAGAGACTGCAAAAGAATTCCCGCCGCTCGGAAGGTTCGCCATCCGTGATATGGGACAGACCGTCGCTGCCGGTATGTGCACCGAGGTCCAGAAGGCCAACTGATCTCCGGCAAAGGGATAAAAAATGTCACAACGCGCAAGAATCTCTCTCAGCGGCACTGATCCGGCAAAGGTCGACAGTGTCTGCGCACAGATCAAAGGGATCTCTCAGAGGACCGGTGTGGATATACGCGGCCCTGTGCCCCTTCCGACGAAGAAACTCAAAGTTCCGTGCAGGAAGAGTCCCGACGGGGAGGGGAGCGAGACCTGGGATCGCTGGGAGATGCGTATCCACAAGAGACTCATCGACCTGGATGCAGACGAGCGTGCCCTGAGGCAGCTTATGAGGATCCAAGTGCCTGATGGCGTCAACATTGAGATCGTTCTTCGCAGTACATAAATCAAACAACTTAACCAAAACTCTTTCTTTTTACAACTGTGTGTGCCTGCGGGCTGTGCATCGGCGGATTAAAGTATATCGCAATGCAATGGAGCGTCATGATAATATCTGCCACGGACAGGAAGACATCGATACTCCCCTTCGGAGAACAAATTGCGCGTGTCGCAGAGGCTGGGCCGGATATGCTGATTCTCACAGAGAGGGATCTTCTCCCTGAAGAATACAGGGAATTAGCCGCTGCGTGTATGTCGGAATGCGCCGGGAACAATGTGCAATTCTGTGCGGACAAGTTTGCGGATGCAGCAAGAGAACTGGGAATAAAAACACTGCACATGGACCTCGAGGATCTTAAGACATCGCGGCCGGACGGGTTCGACAGAATTCTGACGACCGTCAGGAATGAAAGAGAAGCAATAGATGCGGAGGCCGCCGGGGCCTCGATCCTGATATTCCGAGATGTATTCGATCTCACCTGCAAATCGTGCAGAAACGCAAAAGGCCTGGCAATGCTTAGGTTCCTGCTCGGAACAGTGGACATCCCAGTGATAGGGGCCGGCGGCATATACCCCGACGTATTTTATGATGTTCTCGGGTCTGAAGCAGCAGGAGTATGCATGAGGGATGGGTTCATGAGGACCAAAGATCCTTCGTCGGTTGTCAGAGCATATCGGGAGGCAGAAGAACGGGCAAGAAAATTGCGATAATCACCGGCAGAACAGGTTCTGCGGAAGTTTGCGGGTATGTTTGCTGTTTTTGCGAACCGGATTAAAATCCGGGAATGAGTGTTTTCCGGAAATCAGGGAGTGTGCGTATCAATCGCCGTCAGACTGCATCCGGCAAGCTCCGTTCTTTCGTCCGGAACGGCGGATGCGCAACGCGATTGCGAACATTGCATGAGTATTTGTCAGATATTGTTTGGAAGTATACGTGAATTATATATCCAAGCGTAATAATACACCATACTATACCTTGATCAATACAATAAGGAGTGAAACATTATGAACCTTAAATCTTCGAAAGGAATTATTCCTTCCGTCAAAACATCCGCCCGCCCATACAGGGGGGGGGGGAAATTATAATTTCCCCAGCCGTCTGAATATAACTGTATTATTTGCTGCTGCTCTGTTTCTCGCAGCAGCATTCTTTGTAACGTATTCCGAACCGAATGAGTCGGATGC
>JAIRYF010000020.1 GCA_031267895.1 Candidatus Methanoplasma glyptotermitis | reverse complement strand
CACCTGACGCGCACCTGTTATCAGTGTGACCGGCCATTTTTTCACGCTCTCCCTCACGTATTTTTCTACTGTTCTTTTGATCATGATTTTCGAATGGCCCAATAAGTATTAGTATTTTCAGGAATAGTATTCCCGATTAGTATAAAATTTTCAATTCTTGGTCATTTTGACTATTGATTCGCTTCAAGACATTACCTGTCGAACTCAGGTGACAGAGACCGATAAAATCAATCGCTTCCCGGCCTTGTTTTCGGAGTTACCTACAATTCAGGATTTAAGTTTTGAAGCAGGGGGTTTCCGACACCATTTACATGAACTTGTACCCAATATCACCGAATTAGAGTTGCAAATGACGTGAACATTAAGCACAATTAATTGGGCGACTGATACTGTAATATGATTACGAAAACACAGAGTATACAGACAATGAGACATACGCCCCATACACCGATTATATTGAATTTCACAGTCTTCAGCGAGGATCCGTCTGCGAACCTTTCTGTTTCAGTTGCCCACTCACACTTTCCGATTTTAGTCAAAGTTTCCAGCCCGGCACCTATTGCTAAAATTGCAAAAGATGATATCATTCCCAGCAATGCAAAAAATGTGGAGGTGCTGAATATTGCGGATATGACCGTGATTACGGCAAAGATTATACTCAAAGACATGACTGTTTTTTCCTTGTCGTAATGAATAATTAACACCTCCTTTAACTGATGTTTAACTCATTTCTTTATCGCAGAAACTATTCCAACGGTATTAGAAACCGCGCCGAGAGTCGCTTCCATCGCCAAAGTGTATCCTAAGCCTGTTGTTATCAGTCCTGAGACAGCTATTACGGCGGACCAGATCCATCCGCCACCTCGGTGGCAGGCTGTCCAAAAGATAACGGAAACGGTTCGATCAGAGGGTTATCTCGATGCTGAGTTTCTCCGTGAGTTCTTTGTATCTGTTGCGGATGGTTACTTCTGTGACTCCCGCAACATCGGCGACCTCCCTCTGAGTCCTGCGTTCGTTGCAGAGTATCGATGAGATGTAGATTGCTGCAGCAGCAACACCTGTGGGTCCTCTTCCCGACGTGAGTTCCTTTTCGGACGCGTCTTTCAGAATCTCCGCTGCCTTGCTTTGGACCTCCCCGCTGAGCTTCAGTTCGGAGCAGAATCTCTGTATGTAGTCCTGAGGCTTGGTGGGCATGAGCTTCAGTTTCAGCTCGCGGGTCATGAATCTGTAAGTGCGTCCTATTTCTTTTCTTCCCACGCGGCTTGAACCCGCGACTTCGTCCAGCGTCCTCGGGACACCGCACTGTCTGCATGCGGCGTACAGCGAGGCTGCGACGACACCCTCGATAGACCTCCCTCTTATGAGATTCTTGTTAACGGCCTTCCGGTATATCATCGCAGCTGTCTCCCTGACATTTCTCGGGAGACCCATTGCGGATGCCATTCTGTCAAGTTCGGAGAGTGCAAATGCCAGATTCCTCTCTGTGGCATTGGAAACGCGGATCCTTCTCTGCCATTTCCTAAGTCTGTACAGCTGGGCTCTGTTCCTCGTGGGAATGCTTTTCCCGTAGCTGTCTTTGTTTTTCCAGGAGATCTCTGTGGAGAGACCCTTATCGTGGATCGTGTACGTCATAGGGGCACCGGTGCGCGCCCTTTTCTCTCCCTGCTCGACGTCGAAGGCTCTCCATTCCGGTCCCTGATCTATGAACTGATCGTCCAGAACCAACCCGCAGTCTTCGCAAAGGAGTTCTCCTCTCTCATAGTCACGCACAAGGTGGTGGCTACCGCATTCTGGGCAGACCTCAATTTCTTCTGTTCCTTCTCTTGTCTTTGCCATTTTGAGTTCTCCTTCTCGTGTAAAGCTCCATGCCTTTGACATTTTTCAGCACGGCCGTATCGCAGACGGCCACGGTTATGAACGGCCCTTCAACGGGTCCGAATATGCGTTTGACGGTTCCTATCCTGCGTTCCTTGGAGTCAAAAACGGGATCTCCCGTGTCCGGGATGTCTTCCGTCCCTATTACAACGATCGTACCGTTATCCGAGATCCCGTCTGTGACTCCTAAAAATTCCATACCGATGTTCCTCAAAGAGAGTTTTGCCTTAATATAAGAAGGTAAACAAACATTATATTTAAGCGTTAGGGTTTAATTTAATAATGATAACGGTTCCCATATAATTTGGTATCTTACATTCGGCAATGGAACGGGATAATATGGGATAAATCATCCATCCATATATGATCAAAGCCCCTGCTGCCCGATTGTTATACATGGATTCGGACACGCCGATACGGACGGGTCATGGTACGCCCGCCGTATCCGGCGTCGGGCCGAACAGATTCTGAAAAACAAATGCCGTGCGATTGCAACTCCTGGAAAACAATTTACCAGAGACAGATACCTTGTCCGAAGTCCTAACAAGTTTCGATGATTCCCGTCACGTCCGAAACGTCTTGGTCTCTTTAATCGGCGGGACTGCGTTTCCGGGTTCTTTGCCCAGGTGCTTGTAAGCCACCAGCAGCAGGAGTATTGCTACGTCCGTGAACACGATGACCCCTGCCGCGGGAAGGTCTACCATACCGGACACGATAATTCCGGTGAAAGTGCTGAAAGCACCGAACATTACAGCGGCAAGGAGAGTCTTGCGGAAAGAGGTCTTAAGCTGAAGCGCGGCAAGAGACGGTACGACCATCAGAGCCAGAACCAATATGATGCCGACCACTTTTATCGTAAGCACGACGGTCACGGCCATCATTACGTTAAACAGTACAGAAAGCAGTTCTGTAGGTATTCCGTTCATCTTTGAGGATATACTGTCGAATGTCATCGCAATGAACTCCTTGAGGAGAATGAATATGGCGGACAGTACGGCGATGCCCAGCACGGATATGACCGCCAGATCGCTCCCGGAGATGGTCAGTATCGAGCCGAACAGATAATCCATGATGGATATCGAGAATCCGTTGGAAAGACCTATGGCTATCAGACCCACGGAGAATCCCATGGCCATAAATATGGCCATCGCGGAATCCGATTGAGCGATGCCCCTTTTTTTCATAAAATCCATTCCCAGAATCGCAGCCACGGAGAACACGGTTGCCATGATCATCGGCTGCACGCCCAAAAGGAGGCCGACGGCTATACCTCCGAATGATATGTGGGCCGCGCTGTCGCCGATCATGGACTCCTTCCGCAGGACTACGAAAAGTCCGATTGCCGCACATATCACGGATACCAAGCACCCTCCGATCAGCGCACGCTGGAAAAAAGACATCCCCAGCAGGGTAAACAGATCTCCGAACATCTCAGACATCCTCGGGAACGCAGCAGCATTCGCAGTCTCCGTGCATAACAAATCTGAAATGGTTCCCGTAGGCACCTCTCAGCAGTCTTTCCGCGACATTAAGATCACCTGTCTGATGAATGTATTTATTCACACATATCACTTGGGTCATCCTGCAGAATACGGCGGCAAGATCATGGGATACAACGACTATCGTGGTTCCTCTTTCTTTGTTTATGTTGCCGAGCACCTTGTAGAACGATTCCTGCCCCGAGGCATCGAGACCGGACGTGGGTTCGTCAAGTATGAGCAGTTCCGGATCAAGGGCCAGAGCCTTGGCCACAAAGGCCCTCTGCTTCTGTCCTCCCGACAGCTGCCCTATCCGTCTTTCGGATATTTCCGATACTCCCATTAATTCCATGGTCTCATCAACCTTCTCCCAGTCCTTTCCGTTGAGCCTTCTGAGTAGGTTGGATCTCCTTACCCGGCCCAAGGACACAAGTTCTCTGACTGTAAGAGGGAATTGTTCGTCAAAGTGGATGGCATCCTGAGGTGTGTAAGCAATTCTTTGCCAGTCTTTGAACCGGTCTGCCGGCTGACCGAATAGAAATATCTCGCCTTCTGTCCGGGGGTGATAGCCTAAAATGGTTTGGAGGAGGGTTGTTTTACCTCCTCCGTTGGGTCCGACTATTCCTGCGTATTCGCCCTTTGCGATCCTGAAACATCCGTTCTCGATCACAACGGCTCCTCCGCGGACAGCCCTGAGGCCTCTGACCTCCAGTACGGTCTCCGATTCTGCAGATGTCATTTACGGTTTCCTCAGGCAGCACCCAATCCGGCTTTCAGAACCGTAAGGTTGTATTCCATCTGTCCGAGGTAGTCCAGACCGTCGACCGTACCGGTCATCAAATACATCTTTTTTATCTCGACTGTTTTTCCGGTCTTTTCTTCCACGCTGCTTTTAAGCGTCATGGTGTATTGATCGGAATACACAGGATCGAGATAGACGACGTAGATATCGTGCTCTATCATCTCGTTCACAAGATTAGATATGGCCGAGGGGCTGGGCTGCTCATCTGCGGATATGCCGATGATACCTTCCTGTTCGAATCCGTATCTGTCGGCAAGGTACCCATATGCTTCGTGATTCACGAAGATGACATCCTTGTCGGCACCGGAGAGTCCGGTCATGTAAGCTTCGTCAAGGGCTTCCAGCTTCTCTTTGAAAACGGTCCATCTCTCGAGGTAATAAGAGGCATTGTCCTTATCTTTCTCCACAAATGCGTTGTACACAGCCTCGGCCTGCTTCAGTGCCGAGTACGGGGATATCCAGGTGTGAGGATCGTAAATCCCGTGTTCGTGTTCGTCATGATCCTCTTCATCGTGATCATGTTCTTCATGGTCGTGTTCGTCGGCATCTGCGGTAACCGCGGAAATCAGGATGTTATTTCCGAAACCCGATTCCGCTTCGTATGTATTCACGATCTCTCCGCTGAACGGACTGATATAGTATACGGTTCCGTCTTCCGTCACAGCCCAGATCATATGCGTGGCTCCGTCTTCTGCCAGCCCTATTGCCTGCTTCTCTGCTTTAAGTGTCACAGTTTTGGTTTTTCCGGTTGAGATGTCCGCAAAAGTGACGGTGCCGTTCTTGGGGTCCGAGACCGCAAGTATGTCTTCTGTAAGCACCGCGGAAGGAGACCCGTCCGCATCTTTTATCGGTATCGAAACGGATATGTCGGCAACGAGAGAACCGGTTCTGAGATCATATGCGACTATCTTCGAACACGCAAGACCCAAGGAAGCGTCACCTATGTAAGATATAAGTTTGGTACCGTCTTCGCTGACCCACGACACACCCAGTCTGGTGTCTCCGTGCTTGTATGGTATTGTCTTTTCCACTCCGTTCACGCCGATTACAGCTATTCCGTCGGCGCAGTTCAGATAAACTCTGCCCATGGCGGAGGAGTAGAATCCGCCATGGGGGCTGTCCCCGCCGCCGATCGCCGAACGTACTACACTTTTGTTTTCGATATCCACGATCCAGAGGTTCTTATCCGCCGACTCTCTCATGTCTGCAAAATAGAGCATGTTGTCGCTGTCTATCACCACAGTAGCGTGGCTGTTCGGCGACTCGCCCGGGAATTCATAAATATCGTATTCCGCCGGTTTGTTCACGTTCATAACTATGGCTGCGTTGTCAGTGTCGAGCGCAAAGGCAATATACTGCCCGTCAGGAGATACACTGTAGTGTACCGGACTCCCGACTTCCACTTTCATAACCGTTTCCGGATTGTGGAAGTGGTCTCCGTGCAGGCCGGTGTTCAGAACTGTAATGCTGGTGGAAGTGGGCATGAAGAGGAACACATACCCTTCCGAATTAACGGCTTCCACGGCAGCATTGAAGGATCCGGGTACCGTGCCGGACAGGACCACAATATCTTCGGACACATCGTAGGAATAGGTCTTCCCGCCGTCATTGTCGAATACGAAAAGACGCGTGTTTTCTGCATCTCCGACCATGAGGCTGTCCTTGGAGGCGGTTTCCACTGCAGTTGTTTTATCCAAATTCATGGCAGACAGAAGTTCGCTCTCGACCCATGGTTCCAGTCCCGCTCCGTTGTACAGGAACACATCCGAGTTAACAGCGGCCAGTATGTCCGATGTTTTCGGAGACCAGGAATGAAGCTCAGTGTTCTCGGGTATCAGCGTGGTCACGCTCACCCTGTCCCCTCCTATCTGTTCGGCGAAATATCCGACAGCGTAGAAACTGGCAGCAACCTTCAATTTGCCGTCCCCGTCGTCGGATCCGCTGTACATTACGGCCGCACCTATGCCGGCTACTGCCAGAATGGCAGCGGCACATATGACCAAAATCTTCTGTTTCGGCAACATTGTAATCACAGTATTAAGTTAAAATGACTTTACTATTTAATAATTATTAAGATATATTCAATAACATATTATCATTTAATTATTTTCAAGCATTTTTTTAATAAATGTGACCAGAAGAAAAGCCGGCGGACGGCACAGGACGGCCGCGTTTCAGTTTCTGACGAATCTTACGTAATCTGCCTTACCGGTGGCATGCACTTCTTTGATCAGGGAGGAGAGGGCACCCGCATCGCTTGCTATGATCATGACTTCCAGACATTTGTGGTCTTTGAGGTGAGAGTGCAGCTGCGTTTTTATGGAAGACTCATACTTCACCTGAATGAGGCTCATCCAAGGATCGGCATGATCCCTCCTTACGATTATGAGCACACCTTCCACGGCCCCGGTCATGTTCTCGAGACCCTGTATCTCGCTCATGGCCATGTTCACGGCGGTTCGTATGGCTTCGCTCCTGCCGCTGAGTCCGAATACGGAGCGGATCTCATCTAATGCCTCCAGGTTTTTGTCGTTGAGCGAAACACTTACAATACCCATTTTGTCACCCTATGTTAGATATTATGAAAATGGCGAAATGTTATTAAAAACTGCGCATGCGGTATCCGGAGACGGCTCGGCTGATTTCCGGTCTCTCGAAAGGAGACCGACTACCAATCACCTTAAATCGGAAATGTCTCATTATCACACAATGAAAGTCTACGTTGTCGACAACGGCGGCCAGTGGACCCATCGGGAATGGAGGGTTCTCAGATATCTAGGAGTCGATACGAAGATAATCCCCAATACCACCCCGTTCGGCGATATCGGCGATGTTGATGCTCTGGTGCTGTCCGGCGGCGCACCCAGCGTTGCGAGCGACGCAGGGCGCATGGGGAACAACGGAGAATATCTGGACAAAGCAGAATTCCCGATATTGGGGATATGTGCCGGCATGCAGTTCCTTTCGGAGCATTTCGGCGGGAAACTCGGTCCGAGCACGACACCGGAGTTCGGCAAAGTGGAATTAAATGTAATATCGCACGGCGATCTGTTCAGAGGTCTGCCGCAGGAGTTCAACGTATGGGCATCCCACAACGATGAGGTCAAAGAAGTACCTCCGGGATTTGAAGTCACCGCATCGTCGGCCACATGCACGGCAGAGGCGGTCCGCTCCCTGACAAAACCGATATACGGCGTTCAGTTCCACCCAGAGGTAGAGAACACAGAAAACGGACCCGCGATATTCCAGAACTTTTTGGATATAGTCTCGGAATACAGGTCCTGAGAAAAAGACTGTCAGCCCGACTGAGCACTGAGAATCTCAAGCTGGCTTATTATGTTCCAGATGAGCGTCCTGCCGTGAAGCGGCATGTTCGGATCGTTCGCAAGATCGTCAAGTATCATCATGGCACTCGTCGCACGCACGTCAAGTGCATCCTTTGTGTCCAGAAGCCTGGCTTTCGCATCCGTCGCGCCTTTCCTGATGTTTCTCGGTACCGAGGTATCCCCTGATAGGTTATCCAAGATATCGGTTACTTGTCTGATTTGGTCTGCCATCGTATCCCCTCTCGGTCAAATCAATTCGAACTCTTCCTGTAGATCAATCATGAGCTGCTCCAATACCTCTTCGAAACTTGAGGACTTGTACTCCCTCATTCCGCCGAGATCACTCTGTATTCTAGCTACGAAATCGTTATTGTCTTTCACCAACTCTACGTTGCACAAAATTTCTTCCATTTTTATCACCTGTGCAAGAATTGGGTGAACCAACATATAAGGTGTATTTAATTGTTAGGCAGGCGGTATGCCTGTGCAGGACCCGGAGCGAACCGCAATTTATTAATGCCGCCGGAAGCATGGCACCGATATGTGGGCGGCGGGCAGCGGCGCAAGGAGATGCCGGCTGGCATTCGGAGCGGTGTTTGCCGTTGTTTCGGTCGCGTATCTCGTGATATCCACCAAACTTGGGATAGAGTCCGAAGTCGCTACTGTCTATTTTCCGTATGCGGATGAGCTGATACACGGCAGTATCCCAAAGATGGAGTATCCTCCGTTTGCCCTCGTGTTTATCGTGATACCGAGACTGTTCGCATCTACGCCGTTCGGTTATAATGTTGCGTTCGTTGCCGAAGTGTTTGTATTTTTCATGATAGGTCTTGCGGCGATGGGCAGGCTGGCAAAGAGGTATAACCGGAGTCAGCGCAGGGCGATGCTTGTCTATACCGTGTCCATGTTGCTTATGTTTGAGTTCGTTGTCGACAGATACGACATATTTCCGGCGATACTGACTTTGCTTTCCTTCTATTGTCTGATTACAAAGAATTATGTGTGGGCATTCGCGCTGCTCTCGGTGGCCGCAGCGACGAAACTGTACCCAGCAATCCTGTTCCCGATCTACCTCATTCCTTTATTTATGGACAGAGACTGGTCAAATGTTATGAAAGGCACGGGAGTATTCGCGGTGACCGTGCTTGTCATAATTCTGCCGTTCGTTTTTCTTAATTCGGATGCTGCGTTTCACTTCCTGAGCTACCATATCGATCGCCCGCTGCAGATAGAGTCCACCATGGCACCCTTCATATATTTGGTGTCGATGCTGGGATTCACGGATGTCAGCACAGCGTTCGGTTACGGTTCGGACAACCTAGTGGGGATATGGCCCGATACGGTTGCGCTGTACCTCACGCCTTTCATGTTTGCGGTCATCGTTGCGATATATTCCCTTTACGCGTACGCCTTGTTTTGGCTGAGAAGAAACGGACGGGATAATGAAAACAGCAGAACAGTGCTCCTGATCGGTGCGGCAGTGCTCTCGCTCATGGCGTTTATAATTGCGGGGAAGGTTTTTTCATCCCAATATCTAATCTGGCTGATACCGTTCGTTGTGTTCATGCTCACGATGTCGGTTGACTACGTATCAAAGAATATAATCGCTGTACTGTCTCTGTCGGCCGTAATCCTGACGCAGCTGAATTTTGCGGTGAATGTGGGTATCAGCGGAGGAGGGGAGGCAGTAACGGGTATGGGCATGATGATAATCATGGCCAGAAACATAGTCATGATCGTTATATTTGTTTACATTATCAGGATGCTGTATGGGAATACGGTCAAGAGAAAAATTCACGTCCGGGCCTGATGCAGGACGATGTCGCAGGGGTGTCCGGGTCCTGCGCTCTTCCGAAGCTGCAAACAGCCCGCCGATTCGACGGTACCGCCTTTGCGGCTTCCGCCGGAATATCGTGTGCGTGATACATAGACATTATATTCATACAAACTGTACCAATGGATATGGATGCGAGATGGAATTATGTTTTTGCGGCAGTGGCTTTCATTCTTCTGGCAGTTAATCTTGGTATGATCGTGAACGGCCGCGATGATGATATATCGGTGATATACGCGAAGGTATCATCTGACTCGGACCAGGATATTCACTAGAGGTGTATCTGAACGGTGAACTGGAAGGAAATGCGGATGTCATTTCCGGGGAACAGGGACTGCAGTTGCTGATATGCGATTGGGATATCTTCGAATTCGGCAAAAAGGAATGCACTGTTCTTGTGAAGGCCACCGTAGACGGGAATATATACAATGAATATCGAACAGTATCTTTGGGAAGGTATGATTTTGAGGAAGTGGAATTCAGATTCTGAACGTGTCCATTGCAACCTTCGGAAATAATCAGATATTGCGTCCGATCACGCCCCCCCCCCCCGAGGCTTCATCAGGTCCTGCGGGGTAGCCGTTCCGACCCGTATTCGGCCGTCGGGAGCATAATTTTCCGAAAGTCGCCGGGTAACCAAAAGATTTAAAATGGAAATCTTGTCTATGGGGTGTTATTCATCTGTTACCTTCAGTGGTAACGAAAGAGCGAACGACCTCGCCCGGGCAAGGGCCTGGGTATGTCGGGGAGGCATAAAAATGAAACTAGAGGCAAAGGCAGAGGAGATCCAGGACAGCTTCGAGTCCAAGACAAGGAATCTCGGAAGGGGCAAGTACGGCAGAATCCTCAAGATGGCCCATACTCCGACCAAAGACGAATACAAAAAGACATGCTATATTGCGGCACTCGGAATGGTTATATTGGGTGCCGTCGGTTTTGTCATAATGTGGGTGATGACCTATCTTCCCGGTCATTTCTGATCAGCCCGAGGTGTAATTGATGTCTGACTTTGGAACTGGAAGAATCCGTCTGACTGGAGAAGGCGGGACCAAAGAGGTCCGAGCGGGAGCCGCTTTGACATGGGCATTCGGACTTACGTCGGACTCGTCGTCGGCAGTCCTCAGATTCGATGTGTCGACGGGACCCGATCAAGACAATGCCCCGGAATGGAACGTTACGCTCTACGATGCCTCCGGGGGGGAGCTCTGGAGCAATTACCGCTCAAAGAGCGAGGCGGAGATAGATATTCCAAACGGCAAACTGAAGGAATTCAGACTGGAAGTCATATGCCCGAAAGGTGCCAGATACGGCGACGAAGTCAGCGTAAACGTTATGGCCGCCGCCGCTCACGGCGGAAAGTCGTCGCTGAGTTTCGGTGCCGTCGCGAAGCAGTCGATTATGGTCCTCAAGACACAGATGGACCAAGAGAAAAGCGTGGCCGACAGCCTGATGTCGAAAGCCCAGCTGGGAGAGAAAGACGTATACGCTGTGTTCAGCCCGCCGGGACTCAGAGGATACGTGTTTGTGGAAGGCATGAACACGGATCGTCTGAGAGAGAAAACCCGGGACATAAAAAAGGCCCGCTCGTTCGTCGAAGGCGAGACTGACATAGATGAAATAAGCCACTATCTTGTTCCTGTGTCTGCGGTGATCGGAATCGTGGAAGGGGACCTGGTCGAACTGATCAACGGTCCGTTCAAGGGCGAAATAGCCAGAGTTCAGCAGATAGATCATAACAAAGAAGAGATAACTGTGGAACTCATTGAGGCTATGGTGCCCATACCAGTTACCGTTAAGGGTGACAGCGTAAGAGTTATTGAAAAGGAGAAATGAAAATGGTAAACACTGTCGAGGCATTAATCGATGGGGGCAAGGCCACAGCAGGCCCGCCGCTCGGTCCGGCACTCGGTCCGACAGGCGTGAACACCGGTCAGGTAATAGCCCAGATCAATGAGAAAACCAAAGCATTCAGCGGAATGAAAGTTCCTGTAAAGGTGCTGATAAATGATGACAAGACTTTCGAGATAAAGATCGGCACGCCGCCGATGTCGGCCCTCGTTAAGTCGGAACTGGGACTCGCGAGCGGTTCAAGCAATGCAAGGACTACCAAGGTCGCAGACATGACGCTTGATCAGGCCAAGAAGATCGCAGACATGAAAAAGGACAGCCTTCTCGGTGCCACGGTCAAGGCTCGCGTCCTCGAGGTCGCCGGTAACTGCGTCTCCGTCGGAGTGACCATTGACGGAAAGGATCCGAAGGTATTCCAGAAGGATGTCAGAGCAGGCATCTACGACGGACAGTTCTGATTCGGTTCAGCAAACGATTTCCCTTAAACGGTTTCCTGTGTCTTTTGGCGCACCGAACAAAAAAGGATCGGAATGATAGTTCCGGCGATTTTGCGAATGGTTTCGGCATAATATGACGATACACAAGGTTCATAATTTCTGCGTTATCCTTGCTTCGGCTGAGTGTACGGACGTATGGATACCGCCTGATTCAAGCCTGAGAGTCTGATCTGGATTTATTCCCACTCTATCGTCGCCGGGGGTTTGTCGGTTATGTCGTAGACGACTCTGTTGACTTGATCTTTCATGGTGTTAGTGATCCTGGCGGATATCTTCCCGAGGATCTCCATCGGTATCCTGGAATACGTCGCCGTCATACCGTCCGCCGAAGATACTGCCCGTATTGCAATGGTCCTTCCGTAGGCACGTCGGTCTCCCTGAACGCCGACGGATCTCGTTGGCAGGAGGACCGCGAAATACTGCCATGGTATCTCTGTCTTTCCTTCTTCCGCTGCCTTCTTAAGCTCATCCTCGACGATGAAGCACGCTTCCCTTACGACTTCAATGTTCTCCGGTGTCACTTCGGCCAGGCATCTGACCGCAAGTGCCGGACCGGGAAACGGCTGTCTTTCCGATGATCTGATGCCAAGGGTCCTCGCAATGTCCCTGACCTCGTCCTTGTACAGATCTCTGAGCGGTTCGACCACTGTCATCCCCATCTCTTTCGGAAGACCGCCGACGTTATGGTGCGATTTTATTGTGTCTCTCACTCCGTCCCCGGATTCGATCCAGTCGGGTGCTATTGTACCCTGGACAAGATACTTCGAGCCGAATTCCTTTGCTTCTCTCTCAAAGACTTTTATGAACAGGCCGCCTATCGTTTTCCTTTTCTGCTCCGGATCCGTAATGCCTTTCAGAGAATCGAAGAACTCTTCGGATGCATCCACAATTCTGAAATTTATTCCTATTTCCTCAAGCATACCGCGGACTTCTTCGGTCTCTCCCTTTCTCATCAGTCCTGTGTCGACGTAAACGGCAAGCAGTCTGCTGCCTATTGCCTTGCTTGTCAGGGCGGCCGCAACCATGCTGTCTACTCCTCCGGAACATGCAATTATTGCCTTCCCAGGGATATTTGAACTCAAAGTCTCAATGGATTTGTCTATGAAGTTTTCAGTTCCGAACATCCGATACCACCTGTTCCGAATCTGTTTTAACCTTTTCTGCCATCTCTTTCCTGTAATCTCTCATCCTGTCGGAGAGCACAGGATCTGTAAGACTCATGATCTCTATCGCGAGTATCGCCGCATTATCGCCTCTGTCCAGACCGACGGCCGCCACAGGTATCCCCGGGGGCATCTGGATCACAGAAAGAAGAGCATCTATGTTCACGTCTCCGCTGACCGGCACGCCGATGACAGGTCTACATGTGTGCGCGGCTACGGCCCCCGGCAGAGCTGCAGAGAGACCGGCTATTGCAATGAAAACATCGGCATCAGAAGATTCTACAAGACTGCGGACCATGTCAGGCGTCCTGTGTGCGGATGCCACCGCAACCTCGTAATCTACATTGAATTTCCTGAGAAGAGTGATTGCCTTTTCGGCCACGGGCAGGTCGCTCCTGCTGCCCATCATGACGAAGACCTTTTGCATTGAGAAACCCATTCAATCAAAGAATAAAAACCCACCGAACATTATACTGCGACAGTGAGTTTCCGTATCCAAGGCCGGCTATGCGGCGGTTTTCTCCGGAATTTCGGATATGCTCCGTGCCGCCGATGCTGATTCCGCGGACATCCGGCCGAACCAAAGGACGGCGTACCCGGGAAGGCAACACCTCCCCGGTAAGTATGCTGGGAACAAATGCGCGGCTGCCCGTTTAATACCGGTGAATATCGGTCATTCGCAGCCTAAAAAGCAGATTCCCCTCTGTTTTAGCTTTTAAGAACTACCACCAGAAAGATACCGATGGCAATGAGGGCTCCGACAAGGACCGCAATCAGATTGATGATCGCATCATACATCACATCCCATGCGTGAACGCTGTAGAACGGTTCTATCTCGCTGAACCCCACAAGATATGCCCATACAAGGCATACGATCAATCCGACAGCGAAGATTACCCCGCCATAGGCCCTGTTTTTTCCAGCCCCGAAATAAGCTGAGAAAACACCCGCAATCATCATGACCAATGCAAACACAAAGATGATGATCGTCAGGAAACTCCAGATATCAAGATCCATTTTTCTAAACCTCCGCTTCGACTTGTTCCCGTGAACACAACTGGCGGTTATACATGATTGTTATTATTAAACTTTTACATTTCTAAGTCGGCCGATAATGTGTGGGTAATCCCAGATCCCGGCAGCCGATTTTCGATCCCATCAAAAATCCTGCGGTGATATTTTCGGACGGATCACGGGCGTGTATGTTCATTTCCGGTGAGGGTTTCCCTTGTGCAATAATGTCAATTCGCGGTGAAACCGCCGTGGCAGCACCGATCTGCCGTTGGATTTTGACGGAATCGAAAATCGTCTGTCGGAACATAAATTAATACGGTTACGGTTCTTTTCGCGGTCATGGACCCCGTGACTGTATTCGCGCTTATATCGGTTGGAATTTGCGCAGGCACTCTCGGTGCCATTTTTGGAGTGGGCGGCGGGATAATATTCATTCCGGTGCTGACAGTACTCTTCGGACTGCCAGCCAACGAAGCGGTTGCTGTCAGTCTCGTTGGTATAATAGCAGCATCCGCGGGTGCAGCCTCCCACTATGTGAGGGATGGTCTCTCTAACGTGAGGCTGGGACTTCTGCTTGAGATCACGACATCCGTCGGTGCCATGATGGGGGCGGTACTCGCAACGTATATCGAGAATTGGATTCTCCTGCTGATATTCGGTCTTGTACTCGTACACAGTGCAGTAAGTATGATCACGAAGAAAGAGAAAATAATCGATCACTCCGGCGGCGGTTCCGGCATGAACTTTTCATACGCAGGCGGCAAAGACCTCAAAACTGAGAGATACGAAGTAAAAAATGTCAAAGGGGGACTTTTGGCGTGTACTGCGGCAGGACTCATGTCGTCTATGACCGGTGTCGGAGGAGGAACTGTAAAGGTGCCGCTGATGAATGTTTACATGCATGTGCCGATCAAAGTGGCCAGTGCCACCAGCAGTTATATGATAGGCATAACTGCGTTTTCGGGTGCGGCAATCTATTTTGTCCATGGAGATATGCTTCTGGATTACGCATCGGCCATAGCCATAGGTGCGTTTCTCGGCTCGGTGATAGGCACAAGAGTATCCAAAATCCTCAATTCAAAACCGATGAGAAAATATTTCTCGATCTTGCTGCTTGGGATATCTGTCGTAACGTTCCTGAAGGCGGGCGGTGTGCTGTGAACATGAACAATGCGACATCAGCCGCCCTAAGGTATTGTCTGTTGTTCGGTCTGATTCTTACCGCGGCCGGTCTTATGCTCTCGGAATACGATTGCGGAGACAGAATCATGCGGGCCGGTCTGTTGGTTTTGATTTTGTCTCCGTTTGCTGGCGTAACCGTGACCTGTATCTATCTGATTAAAGAGAGGGATCTGAAGTGGGCTAAGGTTGCGATATTGCTTATTGCGGTCATACTGATAGGTTTGGCCTTGTCTATTTTGAACAGATGAAACAAAAAAAGAGTACTCACGGCCGGAGCCGTGTAAAAAGTTTTATCTGTCTTTCTTTTGGCATCCGCAGCAGTCCTGGGCGTCGCTGGACTTCGAACATTCGCAGCCGCAGCCCGCGCATTTACCCTGTTTCAGGGATCTGTACGCATAGTACGCAGCGAAGACGATTACTGCGATGACAACAATCCCAACTGCTATCGTTGCTACGTTAGGCATTTGATCTTATCCTCCCGAATATTTTGAACGGGTCCTTTGCGGTCAGCAGATACACAAGTGCCGCTCCGGCAGCTATCGCCAATACGATCCAGGGTTCTACGCCGTATCCCTTTATCACATGCGCGAACTGATAGAATATCAGCGCAAGTACATATGAGAGCGAACACTGGTACAAGACTGCCTTTCCGGTGTCCTTCCAGGATCCGAGTTCTCTCTTTATGGCACCTATCGCCGCAAAGCATGGAGCGCACATCATGTTGAACATCAGGAATGCATATCCCGCTATGGGAGTGAGCATCCTTCCGATGACATTCCATATCTCTTCTCCCGCCTCTGAGATTTCTTCTGCACCGAACAGCACACCGAAGGTACCGACGACGTTCTCTTTGGCGAGCAGCCCGGTAATGGTTGCGACAGTGAACTCCCAATCGTCTCCGAATCCGAGCGGCACGAATATCCATTTGATCGAATTACCGATATCGGCCAGCATGGATTCTCCGGCATCCACCATGTTGAATCCCCAATCGAATGTCGACAGGAACCAAACCAGAGCACATGCCAGAAGTATGAATGTACCGGCTTTCTTAACGAATGCCCATCCTCTGTCGAGTGTCGATTTTACGACGTTGAACACGACCGGCATATGATATGCTGGGAGTTCCATGATGAAAGGAGACGGGGTACCAACAAAAGATTTCCATTTCTTCAGTATTATTCCGGACATCAGCACGCAGGCTATCCCGATGAAGTACATTGATACTGCCACCAAAGCACTCTGTCCGAACAGTGCGCCCGCTATCAGTGCTATGATCGGCAGTTTGGCCGAACAGGGGATGAACGTAACCGTCATCGCGGTTATCTTTCTCTCGGTTTCTCCTTCGATCGACCTTGATGACATAACACCCGGGACACCGCATCCCATCCCGACGAGCACTGGTATGAATGATTTCCCGGACAGGCCGAATCTGCGGAACACACGGTCCATAACAAAGGCGACCCTTGCCATGTATCCGCATTCCTCGAGTATCACGAGTAACAGGAACAGCACCAGCATCTGCGGCAGGAACCCTACGACGGCCCCCACTCCTCCGATGATACCGTCAACTATCAGACCGCTCAGCCAATCAGCTACGCCTGCTTCGCCCAGCCAATCAGCTGCGGCCGGCATTACCGTTTCTCCGATATAATCATTGAGCCAGTCTGTTCCCCAGACACCGATTGTCTCTATTGCGATGAAATATATGCCGAACATGACCGCCGCGAAGATAGGGAGACCAAGCCAGCGGCTGGTCACGATCCGGTCTATTCTGTCGGATGTTGTTTCTATTTTCTTTCGGTCCCCTTTGTCGACCGAATCAGCGACGATCTTGCCTATGACGGCATATCGTTCTTCTGCAATGATCCCGTCAGCATCGTTATCCAAGTCATCTTCCATTGAAGCTACTATGGACTCAGCCTTGGCCAGAAGGTCCGCGCTCAGAGCCTTGCCTATTCTTTCGTCTCTCTCGAGAAGCTTGAGGGCATACCATCTTTCGGCCTCCGCGGATACGCTTCCGCGCATGGCTTCTTCCATCTTGGATACATATCCCTCAAGTTTTGAGGAGTATCTCAGTTTGCTGTCTGCATCGGTACCGACGACGGACATGACCGCATCGATGAGTTCGCTCACACCTTCCCCCTTGAGGGCAGTGATTTCGATCACCTTGCAGCCCAGAGCTTCCGACAGCTTTTCAGTGTCAATCTGGATGTTTTCCTTTTTCACAACATCCATCATGTTGAGTGCAATGACTGTGGGGATTCCAATCTCCAGTATCTGGGTCGTCAGATAGAGATTCCTTTCCAGATTGGTTGCGTCAACTATATTGATGACCGCATCCGGCTGGTCGTTCAGCAGAAAATCTCTTGATATTATCTCTTCGGGAGAATACGGAGACAGCGAATATATCCCCGGAAGGTCCACGATCTTTGCGTTATCCTTGCCCCTCAGCTTACCTTCTTTCCGTTCAACCGTCACTCCGGGCCAATTGCCGACGCGCTGGGAACTTCCGGTCAGTTTGTTGAATATTGTTGTCTTTCCGGAATTTGGGTTCCCGGCCAGAGCGATTCTTATAACCATTTGTTTCACCTATCTCCTTGATGTCCAGCCTTCCGCGCGGGGGCGCGGGACCGGGCTTCATTCCACTTCTATCTGTTCGGCATCAGCCTTGCGGATTGTGAGATCGTATCCTCTGAGCGTAAGCTCTATCGGGTCCCCTAGGGGTGCCACCTTCACAACCTCTATCTCACAGCCTTTGGTGATACCCATCTCCATGATTCTCCTTCTGAGCCGGCCTTCGCCGTATATTTTCACAACTGTGGCTGTCTCTGAGGGTTTTATATCTTTCAGTGTTTTCATCTTATCACGCCGGGGCGAAGAATATTTTGGATGCCATCATCCGGTCCATTGCTATCCTGGAACCTTTCACATCCAATATGAGGTTCCCGGAATTTTCGTTCACAACTGATATGCGCTCGCCTATGACGAACCCCAGTTCACAGAGGAACTTCCGGGTCTCGGTTTTGCCGGAGATCCTGACGATCCTGCCGCTCTCTCCCATCTTGGCAGTAACCAAGGGGACTCCGCTCTCGGATCTGAATGAGTTGTCCTCTATGGGCACGCACATGCTGTCTGTGCAGTTGCCGCTGCATGTCCGACCATCTGCATTGTCGCAATTGCAGTCGTTGACCATGTGTTTAGGAAGTCCTAAAAGTATATAAAGTTAGGTGTCCCTAAAGTCTGCGCGTATACAGGTTCCCGATTCGAAGATGCCCTGTCCGATCTTTCTCAGACACCGTCAGACAGGAACGAAATCAGAGTCAAGAATCCGCGATATATTTGAAGACAGCCTGTCCGAATCCGCAAAACAGACGGATCCGGCGAAAAACGGCACGCAGACCCAGAATGGGATAGTGCAGGGGAAGGGATTTGAACCCTCGGACCACTAAGGACTAGGCCCTGAACCTAGCGTCGTTGGCCAGACTTGACTACCCCTGCCTACCGGCGTGATTCATGTTTTTGTATAAAAGAGATGCGTGCATGCCGAAAGAACGGGCACACATTACTGGGTTTAGAATTGCTTATATTTTCATTATTTTCATCCAGCCGCCGCTCTCGTATATGGCAAGTTTCCTCTGTCTGAGAATGGCCTCGAACTCGTCCCATGTTATAACGGACAGTCTGGCGTTTTTCCCCTTGGTGAACTGGACTCCCGATGTTCCCTTTACCTTACCGGGCTTAAGCCCCTTGTTCTGCGCGATCTGTTTCGCCTTCACGATATCTATTTTCTCCATGACCATGTGTTTCACTCCCTATAGCCCGCTGGCATAGTGCAATATGAACATCTTGATGTGCAATATTTAAAAGTTTTTGAAAAATACGTAGATATCTACGTCGAAAAACGCCGGTTTGAGCACTTTCACGCTGGCTATGTTGTCCGTCGACGGCAAGAAATATCAACCCGGATATTTTTCGGTACCGTGATGACAAACGCCTCAGATCTCACGCTTCGTTCCATAACCGACGACGACATGACGGCAGAGAAGGCCGTGAAGATAGGACAGATGGTCGGATGCTCGTACAAGACGGTCTGCGTCGGGTCGGATACCAATCCGAGCAGCATGATGATTAAAAATTCGCTCATAAGCGGGCTGCTGTCCGCAGGAGCGGACGTTAACGACGCAGATATCGCACCCGCACCCGCCGTGGCCATGGCATCGAAATTCTCCGACTGCGCCCTGATGGTGGAGGAACCGAATGAACAGGGCGCAATCAGCAGAATATACATAATGAACTCCGACGGATCTGTTTTTGCTAAAGAGCAGATGAGACGGATGGTGACGAACGGCGACCGTCCCCTGCCCGGGTACAGGGATGTGGGAACGATCAGGCTGTGCGGCTCTGTTGCCGATGATTACAACAGAGCAATATCGGAGAGATACGGCAGGAGCACCGATGCCCCCGTGATACTTGACTGCGGATGCGGATGCACATCCTTGTCCGCCCCGCATATATTGGCATCGATAGGTGCGGACCTGACAACAATCAACGCACAGAACGATCTGGGATATCGTCCGAGGCCTCCCGGGGTCGGCGTCAATGATGTTTCCAGCCTTGCGGAGATAGTGAATATGGAACTCGGCAGCGTGGGAATAGCTCTGAACGGGGACGGGACACGTCTTGCACTGATTGATGAGGAGGGAAAGTATGTCGAACCGGAGAATGTACTCGCACTGCTTCTCATTTACCTCAAGCCGTCGTCACTGGTAGTGCCGTCGGATGCATCGGCGGTTGTGGACGATGCGTTCAGGGACCTCATCGGCGAAGGACTGAGGACAGATGCCAAAGCCCACAGCGACAGACGCATAATCCGAGCGGACAATGATCTTGAGTCTGTGACCGAGGCGATCATAGAGAACAATGCGGAGATGGGTGCCATGACCGACGGCACTTTCATCTTTCCTGATATAACGATGTGTCCGGATGCGATAAATGCGGCGGTAATACTTACCAAGATGTCCGGTGAAAACAGCATCAGCAATCTGCTGGCATCTTTCCCCAGATATACTGTACTAAGAGATTCTGTCTACAGTCCCGGAAACACCGAACTTTTTGGCAGAAAACTCGCCGAAAGTCTGAAAGAACTCGAAACAGATGGGGTGTGGGAGACAGAAAGGGGGAGAGTCGGCATGCCGGGAGGATGGTTTTCCATAACCAGGAACGCCGATGCCCCTGCATATATCGATATCACCGCGGAGGCAAAGGACAAGGCGTATGCGGTGAGCATGATGGAACTGGCAAAAGGCATTGTAGACGATTGCATATAATCAGAATACGAGTTCCAGTTCCGCGATGTTCCCTCTGGAGTCGTAGGCTTTCCAGCTCTTTCTGTCATACGGCTGGCAGGTGATGAAGTGCACACCCCCCATCTGACCGAAGAAATCCAGATCGGCATCCGACGGATCGTTACGGTATCCGGGATGGGAGTGTGCCGACCCCGATTTATGAAAATCTATAGGTGACATCCAGTCGCTGATGAAACTGTGACTTTCCCCGTAGACAGACCCGGGCACCAATATGATTTCTGATATGATGCCGTCGTATTCTCTGTGAAAGCATATGAATTCGTCGGGGTAGGCTGACCTGGCCGATTCATTGATGCCGTCGATGAAATCCACACTTACTCCGTATATCTTCACGCTCATATGGCATTCACCAGTTTCTCCCTTACTCTTGAATAGAAATCGGTGCTGAATCTTATGAATCTGACTGTCTCGCGGGACCTTGTGAAATCTATGCGGGTCTTGCCCTTTATCCCGTACTCTTTCTGACCGTCTACAACCAGCAGGCAGCCGCTGTCCATGACTGTCTCCACGGTGACCTTGGCATCGGCCGGAACCACGAACGGCCTCGATGCGAATTTGTAGGCTGCCATGGGAACTATCACGATGGCATTGACACGCGGATCGATTACGGGTGCCCCCAGGCTCATCGCGTAACACGTTGAACCCGTGGGAGTGGATACGATTATCCCGTCGGCACGGACCTCGGTCATAAGCCTGTCATTGACATAAACTCTGAAGTGTCTGATTTTTGCTATGGAGTCCGTATGCACTACCGCTTCGTTCACGGCATCCGCAAGATACTCTCCGTCGTACCAGGGACTGAGTTTGAACCGCTCTTCTATAGTATAATCTCCGCTGCGGAGTCTCCTCATACCTTCGTCGATACTGTTCACATCGATCTCGGCAAGGAATCCTACTCCTCCCGCGTTTATCCCGATCAGCGGGGCTTTGTTCGTCATGAACGTGCGCAGGATCGTACCGTCCCCCCCGATCGTTACCAATATATCGGCTTTCATGTCCTCAACCGGACAGCCCTTCATACCAAACTCGCCGGCTATGCCGCTGTCAAGGATGTATTCGCATCCTTCAAGTGCTTTGATAACCTGTTCGGTGTATTCTTTTGCCCCCCGGACCTTGGTATTGACGCATATACCGTATTTTGGGGATTCAGGGATTCGGTTCTCGGCCTTAACGATGAAATCGTAGACCTTTCTGTCGCCGAATGCGATGAAATTGGAGCGGCAGTCCAAATCGAATTTCATGTCGAGCACGTTTCCCTCGGGATCATATATTTCACCGCCAGCCTCTCTCAGCACCAGTGCGCTCGCTGCTATGTCGACGACTCTGATAGCACGGGAGTATCTCTCGGAATTCATAATGAATCCATCCGCCTCTCCCTCCGCGACGATTATCATCTCCAGCGATGCGCAGCCGTACGAGCGGGATGACTTAACCCTCTTTGCAAGATCGAATGACGAGGGATGCGCTCCGTTCCCGAGATATATCATAAGGAAAAGATTGCTGATATCGGCTTCTCTCACATGGATCTTCGACCCGTTTTTGTATGCTCCTCTGCCTTTCTCGGCGGTTATGACATCCCCTGTCGCCAGATTCCTGAGGTATGCCGTATGGACATCGGAAAGCGACTGCGTCCCTATTGCCATTGATATAGTGAACAGCGGGACTCCGGCGATTGCATTGGATGTGCCGTCTATGGGATCCAAAACAAGGGTCTCCTCGCCGCCGTTGTCCACGAATCCGATCTCCTCGCTGAGAACATTCAGACGCAGGCCGTTTTTCTGGATGAATGCCAATACGGTGTTCTCTGCGATCTTGTCAATCTGGGAAGTGGATGTGCCGTCGGCACCCATGCCTATACACTTACCTCTGCATTTCGAATCGGGAATCGTATTTATTGCTTCTTCGACGGCATCGGCTATCCTGCTGAGAACATCCATCATGATGTCTCTAAGGGAAGGTCTCGATATATTGCTCTTTTGATTGAATTCTGTTTACGCTGCCCTCCGGCCGGATTCGGACCTTCGGCTCCAGCCGGAACATGCGGAGGCCGGTACGGATACGGATTCACCGAATGATTTTCATTCTGTATCCAGAATTTCAGAAGCAGGACGGCAAATCGGTATACGGAGAGCTGAGCTTGTTCTCGCTTACGGTGCCGGAGGCACCAGGACAGACCTCAACCGAACATTTCAGAATCTGACAACAGTCAACTGAGAACACATAAGTCTTGCGGAGAAGGCCACAGCTTTCAGCGTAAGCTGTCAGGATCGATTCGCGTAAGTGTCAAACTCGGGTCAAGAATGAAAATCATCACAAGACCTTAGCGTTCACGAAGTTCCCTGATAAGACAATCGGTTACCCATATGAAATAACGGATCTGTCATCACTTTCGTCCGATCTATCAGCATCGGGCGGGTCTCTGCGGCCGGATTTACCGCAGGCAACCGCATCCTCAGCATTGCCGACCTGACTGTTCCACATTTTCCAATATAGTCCGTGTTTTGCGATCAGTTCATCATGTGTTCCGGTTTCCGCGATCTTCCCGTCAGCCACCATGAATATTCTGTTGCATCTTCTTACCGTGGAGAGTCTGTGTGCAACGATGATCGTTGTACACTTCAGTTTGCCGCCGAACAGCGTATCATAAACATTTGCTTCTGATTTGAAGTCTAAGTTGCTTGTGGCCTCGTCCAGAATCAGTATCTCAGGTTTCTTCACGAATGCCCTCGCCAGCCCGATGCGCTGTCTTTCTCCTCCTTCTCCCGCACGGCCCGTCAGAATAACTGCCGCTCCTGCCGGAATCAGCTCCGGACTCTGTCCGGCATGGCGCAAGCCGCAATAGGCGGCAGAGCTGTCTGAACTCTGAGTCGAACGGAGAGACTGTCTGCTCGTCCTCATGTACATTTGTTGTATTATTGGCCCCTCCCCCCTTCTATCGCTCTTGTTGTCCTATTGATATACTCAAACAACTACATAATTTATATATTCAAGACAGCATTAAAACTCACAAGCGTCTTGTACAGGCGCAGAAGGAGGAACAAGAATGAGCGAAGTTACGGAAGCCGCAGGCGGCTTCATGAGAGTATGTGGCGAAGTGGCAGTAAAGCCAATGCCCCGCCGTACGGATATTGCCATCAGATCCAAAATCGAGTTGCCAAGTACATATATAGATCTGAACGCAGACGACATTGAATACGTCACGGGAGAAGGATTCTCGAGCCAGGTAGAAGTTGGCAGATACTACAGCGGGTCCTCAAGTTATGAAAGTGGTTTCTGGTATCTCATGAATGAAGCAGGCATAAACATAGTAGGCGGTGCCATGCTCACAGTTGATGGTGTCGCTCTTGGCTTCATAGGGGCACTTCCGGGCTATGCAGCATTGGGGCCGATGGGTGCTGCGCTCGGTGTTGCCGCGGCCACAATAGGTATTTATGGCCTTGTGATGCAACGAGACGCGAATCTGAGAGCGGGAGAGGCACATAATTTTATAGTAGCTGGACAAAATTATAAGGTTACAAACAACTACACTTTGTTCGGTGCTCTGCATAATGGATACGGTTGCTACGCACTTTGATGAGGCGCAATCATGGACATGAGATTAATTTCAACCCTTTTTCTTTATGCCATTTTTATAGGAGCGGTGGTGCTTGTTGGGATTAATCATGAAAAATACGCAAAATACAGAAAAGAAGCATTCTTGGGAATGAAAAGAATGAGAATGTTTGTTTACTGTGTTCCTTTGCTTGTCTCTGTTATTTTTGTGATCGGGGTTTATCAAAAATATTTTGATCCCGTCATAGATCTGCCCGCATCTGTGCTGGCTGTGGGGCTTGGTATCTATGCTTGGCTTCTTTTGTTTGATGCGTTCGAATCAAAGAGAGTCAAGCAATCGAAGTCGGAACAAAAGTAAAGAACGGACAGAGGACATCCGAAACGGCCGCCTGGAACCGGGGGGGGGGGTCTTCTGATGCCCGTCGGCATCGGAGTGCAACGAAGATTCTTTTTCAACGAAACCTGACCTCGGCAGTTGATTTTCATTCCCGATAAAATTTGACAGTTGGTGTTCGGGAGAGCTTACGCTGCTCCCGGAGGAATTTATGGTCTCATTCCGGAGATGTCTCCGGTGCTCAGCGTAAGCTTTCCTGTCAAATTTTCTCAGAACAAAAATCAACTGCCGAGGTCGGGATGTATCCGGAATTCAGAAGCAAACCGCAGAATCCGTACACGGAGAGCCGAGATCGCTCTCGTTTGCAGGTTTGGTTGAAAACGGGGTCGGATAAGACTCATTTTCAGCAATCAGCTCTCTCAAACGGCGGATGGGGCCGTCGCATCGGAGATAAAGGGCTGCCTTATCAGCTGTACGTTTCCATCGCGGAGCTGTTCCGACAGAGGCAGCAGGGGAACAGAGATTGATATATCGGTGCGCAGACCGCTTTTTTTAATGGAACAAGCGATAAAACATACGGAGTGGGGCCTAACAGGTAAAACCCGTTCTCCCCCCTCCGCACTATGCAGCATAGTAAAACCATTTCAACTCTCTGCACAAAATAATAAATCCATTATCTGTCGAGGTCAGGCGTAATGCGAAAAGCCGGTATCCCGCCCTGCACATCATATCAAAACATTGTCTGTCGAATTCTGGTTTGATTTTACGGAAAACCTGTGAAATCGATGCAGCGCAGATGGGTTTATGTTCTCCCCGTACGGGACCTTTATTAAACCGCATGCCGGTTACAGAGTAATGATTCCTATGGATTCTGTGGGCGGTTCTGTATATTCGGAGAATAACAAGATCTACACCATGTCACTGAATCCCGGCACCAGAGTGTACGGGGAGAAGATCGTGAAAGTATCGGGCAACGAATACCGCGAATGGAATCCCAGGAAGAGCAAACTTGCCGCTTACATCAAAGTAGGCGGCAGGGTGTTTCCGATAAAGAAAGACAGCAGGACACTTTACTTGGGAGCGTCCAGCGGTACGACGGCATCTCACATATCGGACATCGCTGCCGGCGGGAAGATATACTGCGTGGAATTCGCGCCGAGGATGTTTAGGGATCTGATCAACACATGCGCGGCGAGACCCAATATGATACCGATATTGGGAGATGCAATGGATCCTCAGGAGTATCATTTCGCAGTCGGCCCTCTGGATTTAGTGTACGCTGACATCGCCCAGAAAAAACAGTCGGACATAATAGCGGACAACATGGACCTCTTCCGAGCGGATGTCGGAATGGTCTCGATAAAGGCCAGATCGGAAGACGTGGCATCAAGGCCGTCCGAAATATACAAAGCATCGGAGAAGTGCCTGAGAGACAGAGGTTTCGAGATACTCGACTCCAGGGATCTGGAGCCGTATGAAAATGCCCACCGGCTGATAGTTTTCAGAAGGAACTGAAATGGGCACAGTATACACCGTGGCTTTCAGAGGAGGCAGGTTTCTTATGGTGTTCAACCGTGAGCGGAGAGGCTGGGAGATGCCCGGCGGAAAGATCGAACCCGGAGAGACGCCGGAGGAGGCTGCCGCAAGGGAATTCAGAGAGGAGGCGGGGTATGAGATAAGGATAGTGGACACCAGACACCTGAAGCACTGCCATGTATGTGCGGCACTCGTCCTGAAGAGATCGGACAATATCCCGGAGATGGAATCTCGATTCTTCTCGGAGGTACCGCCCGAGATATATTTCGATGCCGATGAGTACGATACCGTAGTGTCGTGGGCACGGTCAGCTGTCTCAGAACCGCACTGACGATGGCATCTGTCCAAGAAAAAACAGCGGTCCGCAGACCGCCCAGGATATGATGAACAACCTGCCCCGTTTCCGCACATCGGTCCGGAATAAGGAAAAACTGATGCATGCCGAATGCGGCTGTTCGTAGGATAACCTTTAAAAGAGATTAATGTTACGTGGGACACACGGAGATCATCACATGGCAGAAGAACCGTTCGAGAGCGCAGAAGAGGATGTATCACGCGTACGCATGCCGAACATAAAAGAGGGAGAGATGTTCGGCATAGCAGACCAGCTGCTCGGCGCATCGAAGATAAAGGTCATGTGCGAAGACGGAGTCTCCAGAGTGGGCCGCATCCCCGGCAAGATAAAGAAGAGAATGTGGATAAGAGAAGGGGACCTTCTGATTGTTTCCCTGTGGGATTTCCAGCCGGATAAGTGCGATGTGAGGTTCAGGTACACAAGGACTCAGGCAATGAACATCAGCAGGAAAGGAAAGGTACCGAAAAGCTTGGACATCTTTTGAAACCGGAGGTGTTCCGACTGCCTTCATACGATGAAAAATATTCCTATCTTGAGCGGCGCGTAGACGCTCTGAAGACCAACAAAACGGGCGACGAGCGCCGGACAGACGGAGAGGTTTTCGACAGGAAGACTCTGATGACGATATACGAACTCATGAAGGGCGGTTTCATCGACACGATAGGGTATCCTATATCAACAGGCAAAGAGGGGAATGTTTTTTATGCAACGGATGAAGACGGAGATCCCCTGGCTCTGAAGATATTCAGGACATCGACATCGACATTTAAGAGAGTGACCAGATACATTGAGGGAGATCCTAGGTTCAAAGGTGTCGCGGGCAACAGATGGAAGATGATATATGCATGGGTCAACAAAGAATACAGGAACCTTCAGAGATACATGGAAGCGGGGATACCGGTTCCGGAACCGATAACATTCGAGAAGAACTGCCTCTTAATGGAGTACATCGGCGATGAGAACTGCCCGGCCCCGCAGCTTAAAGATGTTGCTATCGACGATCCGACTGAGATGTATGACGAGGTGCTTTCATTCATAATCGACGGCTGGAGGGATGCACATCTGGTGCACGGAGATCTGAGCGAATACAATGTGTTAGTGTGGGAAGGGGAGCCGATACTGATCGACTGCGGTCAGGCGATGACCAATGATTTTTTCAATGCCAAAGACCTGCTGGTAAGAGATATCGGCAACATCAACCGTTTCTTCAGGAGCAGGGGGGCGGATGTTATAGACACCGACAAGATAGTGGAAGAGACAATGAGGAAAACAGACGGCGAGGTGGATGAGGAATGAGGTCCGTAAGGATACCGAGTGACCGCGTGGGCACGCTGATAGGGAAAAAAGGCGAGACCAAAAGAATGATCGAGAAGATGTCGGGGATAAAACTCAGCATCGATACCGAAGGAGAGATTCTTTTCAATGAGGAAGCGGAAGGCACTGATGCGCTCATGGCACTCAAGATCATTGATGTCCTGAAAGCCGTTGGGAGAGGTTTCAATCCGGACAGGACCCTCAGGCTCTTCGAGGACGATGAATATCTGGAAGTCATTGATCTCAAAGACGTCGTCGGAGACAGGTCCAACCAACTCGGGAGGATCAGAGGAAGACTTATAGGAACGGACGGAAAGACCAGACGCATAATAGAGGAACTGACCGGATGCCACATGTCCGTGTACGGCAACACCGTATCGCTTATCGGAAATTCAGTGAGTCTGCCGGTTGCGAAACATGCGATCGAACTTATACTGAACGGGAGCGAGCACGCGACTGTGTATCACTACTTAGAGAGTCAGCGGCCGAGACTGAGGATAGCCGAAATGGGCTTTGATCTGTGAGTTATTTTCATGGAAGAATGGATCAAAGGAATTTTAGACAAGGCAAGAGGGCCGGCAGAACGCGGTCTGTGCGACCGCTGTCTCGGAAGAATGTTCGGGAAACTCGGAACCGGGATGACCAACGATGTGCGCGGCAAAAAGATAAGAGAAGCACTGTCGGAGGCCGGAAAGACCGCACCTGCATCGGAGACATGCAGCCTCTGCGAGAATGTGTTTGATATGATGAACCGCTTTGCGGCATCCGCTGCAGAAAAGATCAGATGTGTGGAGTCCGACGACTTCTTGGTCGGTTCCAGAGTGGAACCGGAGATATCGGACAGGGAAAAGTCCCTCTGGGAGGAATACGGGCTGGATAATGCAGAGGCGATCAAAACCGAACTCAATAGAGAAATAGGGAAACTTGTCCTGCCCCTGGTAAACCGCAGGGTGGAGTTCAAGAACCCGCAGATTGTGGCCTGCATCGATACTAGATTTGCGGATGTCGTGCTGGACATAGCTCCGATATTTATCTCCGGAAGATATACCAAAAACAGCCGCGAGATACCTCAGACCATTTGGCCGTGCAGATCCTGCAAAGGCAGGGGATGCGAGAGATGCGGAGGCACAGGCAAGATGTACCGGACATCCGTACAGGAGATAATCGGAGATATAGCACTGGAGATGTCAGGGGGAGAAGAGCATTTCTTCCACGGCATGGGAAGGGAAGACATAGATGCCCGTATGCTTGGAGACGGAAGACCGTTTGTGCTTGAGATAAGCAGGCCGAAGATAAGGAACATAGACTTGGAAGAACTCGGGAGACGGGCAAATATCTCCGATCTCGCAGGGTACGCCCGTCTGCAGCCGGCAGCACGCGAAACCGTCCAGAGATACAAGTGCGCAGACCCCGACAAGACCTACAAAGCCAGGGTCAGAGTCGATGGTAAAGTTAATAAAGCAAGACTAAATGAGGTAGCTTTGTCATTCAAGAATGTCTGCATTGACCAGAGGACCCCGCACAGGGTGGAGCACAGACGTGCCGACCTTGTCAGAAAGAGGGAGATCCGGTGGGTCGAGGCGGAGATCATAGGCGACGATGTGTTTGACCTCACGCTGAACGCGGAATCCGGGACATATATCAAGGAGTTCGTTTCGGGCGACGGCGGAAGGACAAATCCGAGCTTCTCCGGGGTTCTCGGTGCGCAGTGCGCGGTGGAGACCCTTGATGTGACAGCGATCAACTACCAAGAGCCAATGAGGGATTAAGATGCAGGCATCCAGAGGAACAAGAACGAAGACCCGCCAGCTGTTGAAAAAGAAGCCCAGAGCACGCGGACTTTCGCCCATAACGAAAGCATTCCAGCAGTTCGATGCCGGAGAGAAGGTCAATGTTGTGATAGACCCAAGCGTACATAAGGGCATGCCATTTTCCAGATTCCATGGACTGACCGGTGTGATCATCGGCCCGAGAGGGTCTGCATATGAAGTCAGCGTGAAGGATGGCAACAAGACCAAAATGGTCGTGGCCCGTCCCGAGCACCTTGTCCGGAACAGCGACTGATCTTATTCCGAAGAGTGATCCAAAATGTCTGAACGGTATGTAACACTGGCAGAAGTCAGAGACTTTCTAACCGAAGAACACGGGAAGAGGGAACTCCTTACTTCGCAGAAGGCCGCGATGGAGCACGCCAGGGCAGTGTGTGCCGTATCGTCGGAGGATTCCCGCAAAATTGCGGAGGAAGTCCGTGCCGTCGAGAACGTGACGGATTATACCGCAGCGAAGATCGCGGATCTCCTGCCCAGGTACCCTGAGGATGTGCGTGCCATATTCTCCAAAGAAAGACTGACAGTCGAACCTGAGACTATCAGCCGGATAATTGAGGTAGTAGGTAAATACCTGTAAGACTATGGGCCGATGAGGGATCGCGGTGGAAGAGTTCGCGTATATTTTGGATTACCTTTCGCAGGGTGTGCCCGGCGGCAATTTCGGGAAGAAAGAGCCGCTGTGTTATGCGTTAGGCGATGAGGAGTTCAAGTTCTTCGAATTGGTGCCGAAAGCGAATGCCGTTGTGAACATAGGGGAGAGAGTCTATATCGGAAAGGATCCCGTAAAGAGAAATGTAGTAGATCATGTCAGGAGACGCGTGGGTGCTTCCGATCTCACGCACGGTGCAATAGCCGAACTCGAATATTGCGTCGCCGAGATAGTATTGGCCAATCAGCCCAGATTCATAAGGTTCTTCAACGAGGCCGAGGCCATATCCATGAGGAAACACCTTTTGGAGGAACTCCCCGGACTCGGTAAGAAAACGATGGCCGCAATACTCGACGAACGTTCGAAAAAAGGCCCGTTCAAGGATTTCAAAGACCTCAGCGAACGTGCGGCTGTAAAGAATCCGGAGAAACTCATAGCCTCGCGCATAGTTCACGAGCTGACCGATAACAGCATGAAACGTTATCTTTTCGTGTCCAAATGAGCAGAGGCGAGACCGGGAAACTGATAGCCGAGACCGGCGTAGTTCCCAAGAAGAGCAAGGGACAGAATTTTCTTGTTGACGGGAGAGTGGCAGACAGGCAGGTAAGTTTCGCCGGAATATCCCGGTGCGACCGGGTGCTGGAGGTCGGTCCGGGTCTTGGCATACTTACCTCAAGACTTATCGAACATTCGGACAGTGTCACATGCATAGAGTTGGACGACATCCTGGCGGAACACATCGGCAGCACATACGGAGACAGACTCACACTTATCAGAGGGGACGCTGTCAGAGTCCCGTTCCCTCCGTTTGATGTTTTCGTCAGCAATCTTCCCTACAGTGTATCCACTCCGATAATATTCAAGCTGCTGGATCATGATTTCAGGAAGGCAGTCGTCATGGTTCAGAGAGAGTTCGCCGACAGAATGGTGGCGGATGTCGGAAGTCCCGATTATTCCAGACTCACCGTCAATTTATTCTACAGGGCAGAATGCCGGATCCTGGAAAAAGTTCCGAGGTCCAGATTCAAGCCGCAGCCCAAGGTTGATTCGGCGGTGGTCGAGATAGTTCCGAGGCCGGCACCGTTTGAGGTGTCCGACGAAGAATTATTCTTCAGGGTCACCGAGGCCACATTCAATCACCGCAGGAAGAAAATAGGCACATCTCTAAGGTCGGCCGGGCTGACAGACGGAGATGCGGATATCCCGTTCCGGGACTTGAGAATCGAAGGTCTCCGTCCGGCCGAGATCGCCGAGATCGCCAACTCCATACACGACAGCCGAAAACATCAGTAAATGTATAACGTCCGAAAGACAATACAGGTGCGATCAAATGCAGGTTGGCATAGTAGGAAAACCGAACGTCGGGAAATCGACGTTCTTCGGTGCCGCAACGATGGCCCCGGTGGAGATCGCCGATTATCCGTTTACGACGATAGAACCCAACAAAGGCATAGCGCATGTCAGGACACCCTGTCCGTGCAGGGAACTGGGCATACTGTGCACACCTCACAACTCGGCATGTGTAAACGGAACCAGAATAGTACCGGTAGAGCTTTTGGATGTGGCCGGTTTGGTCCCCGGCGCATGGGATGGAAGGGGACTTGGGAATAAGTTTCTGGACGATCTCAGACAGGCTGACGCATTCATCAATGTCGTGGATGCCAGCGGTACCACGGATATCGAAGGCAACAAAACGGATGCCGGAGGATACGATCCGTCGGAGGATGTAACGTTTCTGAGAAACGAGATCGCACTCTGGATGAGAGAAATAATAAAAAACGGTCTTAACAAGATAGCCAGACAGGCAAAGATGCAGGGGAGCAAGCCCGAAGCGATCATTCAGGAGAGACTTGCCGGGCTGAACGTGACCGAGGGACAGATCAAAGATGCCATGAAGCATGTTGATCTTTCATCCGATCCCACACAATGGGATGACGATTCTCTTCTGGCCCTTTGTACAAACATAAGGGAAACATCAAAGCCCATGGTCATCGCGATGAACAAGGCGGACATCTCTCCCAAAGAAAATTTGGATAAGCTCAGTAAAATGGGAGATGATGCGGTACCCACGCTGGCGGAGACCGAGCTTGCTCTTAAGAAAGCCGCAGCGGGAGGACTGATAGATTATGTTCCCGGAAGCGCGGTGTTCACGGTCAGGCCGGGAGTGAAACTGAACGACGGGCAGAGAAAGGCTCTGGAATACATGGCGGATAAGATGAAGGATTACGGCGGAACGGGGGTGCAGACATGCCTGGAGAACTGTGTGTTCGGCATATTGGATCTGATAGCGGTCTATCCGGTAGAAGACGAATCCAAATATACCGACCGTTTCGGAAGGGTGCTGCCTGACTGTTTTCTGGTACCGAGGGGTTCCACAGCCAAAGACCTGGCGTACAGGGTTCACACGGAACTCGGGGACAGGTTCATAAGAGCCGTGAATGCCAGAACAAAAAGAACCGTCGGAGCGGACTATGTGCTTCAGGACGGAGACGTAATCAAAATAGTGGCGAATAAGTGATATAACATGGAGACAGCAGACGTAAGGATCCTGACGGCATCCTACAGCAGCGGAGAGGACGGCAGCGTATTCGTAGAACTGTTCGGAAAGACCAGAGATAAGAAGTCCGTCACGATTCTGTGCCGCGGATTCGATCCTTATTTTTTCATAGTGGATCCCGACGACAACTCGGAAAAGACTCTGAGACGGGATCCCGAGGTTCTTAACACGGAGCAGGACCGTCTTTTCTACAGAGGCACGGACCGCGATGTACTGAGAGTCACAATAAAATACCCATGGAAGGTTCCGGACTACCGTAACGAATGGAAGAAAAAGGGATTTGCTGTTCTCGCTGCCGATATCCCATTCCATCACAGATTCGTCTACGACAGAGATATGGGTTCATGCATAAGGGTTACCGGAGAGAAAGTCGGCGGCCAGTATACCACAGATGTAATATTGGAGATGTCCTCGTTCGAGAACATAGAATCGTTCGACCCGGGTCTGAGATTTCTTTCTTTTGATATAGAAAACAGTATTGAACACGATTTCATCTACACCATATGTTCGGTTGTGGAAGAGGACGGGGTGTACCGGAACTGCGAACCGATAATCGGCGAGGAAAAGGATATAATAGCTAAGTTTGCGGAGACCATCAGGAGAGAGGACCCCGACATAATAACAGGATACAACATAGACAATTATGATATCAGAAAGATCGCGGAAAGGGCACAGGCCAGGGGAATGAAAGACGCCCTGCCGTGGGGAAGGGATCTGGGACAGCCGCGCGTGGTGAATGACAGGTTCTGGAGGATGAAGGGCCGTATAGTGGTTGATGCATGGTGGGCGGCAAAACGTGAACTGCGGCCGAAACAGGAGACTCTGAATGCAGTTTCCCTGCAGGTTTTGGGAGAATCAAAACTGGATGTAGATCCCAAAAAGATGGATGAAGAATGGAAGAACGACAGCGGCAGGGTTGTAAAATACTGCATAAAAGATGCGGAACTCGCTCTCAGGATCCTGCTGAGCGTGGGTACCGTCAGGAAAGGAATGGATCTGTCGACTGTCTCGAAACTGCCGCTTGACGATGCCATCAATGCCGGGTCATCCCAGCTTGCCGATTCGCTGCTGATAAGAGAGGCCGACAGACAGAAGGTCGGTGTCCCGATGACGGGAAGAAGAGAATCGGGAGACCGTATAGAAGGGGGTTACGTGCATACTCTGAATCCGGGTCTGTATCATTGGGTCTGTGTGCTTGATTTCAAATCCATGTATCCTTCTCTGATCATAGCCAAGAATATCTGCTTCACAACGCTGTCGCCCGAGGGTACGGTGGCTGCGCCCAACGGGGTAAAATTTCTGCCGCCGGATAAGAGAGAGGGAATTCTGCCCAAGATACTGAAGGACCTGATGAAAGAGAGAGACGGCATAAAGGCCGGAATGAACCTGGCTGCCGACGATGCCGAGAGGAAATACCTTAACGGCCTTCAGGAGGCAGTCAAGGTGCTCATGAATACATTCTACGGCGTGTTCGCATCTTCTTTCTACAGGTTCACGGACAAGAATATAGGGGCGGCGATAACCGCCTTTGCCAGGGACAATGTCAAAGGGATAATAAACGAGGTTGAAAAGGAGGGAATATCCGTGATCTATTCCGATACGGATTCGGTGTTCATGCAGTCTCCCGTGCATAACGAAGACGGTTCCGTGGAATTCGGGAAGGAGATGGCGAAAAGATTTTCGAGGGAAGGGGGAATGCTCGAGTTCGAAAAATTACTGGAACCTCTGTTCTCGCACGGCAAGAAGAAGAGATATGTCGGAAGAACGGCATGGCCGGTCAAGACAGAAGAGCTTCTTATCAGAGGATACGAAACAAGGCGGTCCGACTCGTTTGACCTTCAGGGCCGCCTGCTGACAGAACTGTTCGAAAAGATACTTGACGAGAAGAACGACGAGGCCGTGGCATTTGTAAAGAAGACGATACAGGATACGCTTGCCAAGAAGGTGGATGTCAGGGATCTTGTAATATCAAGAACGTGCAAAGGATCGAAAGCATACGAGAACCCGGAGAGGATGAGCAATGTTCAGGCAGCCGAGAAGATGGCAGACCGGGGATACGACTTCATACCCGGGATGAAGGTCTCATGGATAGTGACAAACGGAAACGTCACACCGCAGGAGGTCGAACCGTACATAAGCGGTGCGGAGTTTGAGGGAGAACCCGATTACAGATACTACGCGGAAAGATTGGCACAGACCGCATCCAGGATCACCGAAGTATTCGGGTGGAATGAAAAAGATCTTCTGATGGGCAGTCAGCAGTCGACACTGTTTGACGGAGAGTTTGATACGAAAGATGCTGTTAAAAGGGAAAAAAAGGAGACTGTCCAGCCGAAAGCGGCAAAAAAAGGATCCAGACTGGATGATTTTTTTTGACTGCAGAATCCGTTTCGGATACCGCCGCGACTCCGGCCGGGGCCGCCTTCGGGTATGGGCATCCTAACGCTGCATCCGGCGGCAGCCGAACAGGGCCGATCCATAAAATTTGAACCATACTCTGTTACCAGTCTCTGCGGATGGCAGTGAAAATTGTGTTTGATGAATTTTGTTCTCTCATTCGCAGCGGCGGATGTTCGGTGAGCGTGTTATGCATCATAGGGCACAGTATCGGATATGATCCGGGTACACTGGGGCTCTGGTGAAACCCTCATATTTTCACCCCCGACTCGAAGAGTCTCCTGAGATTGTGAGCTATACACCTCAGCAGAACTTCCTTGTGTCTCGATGCCTCTGACTTTCCGTAAACCGT